>NZ_CATNVN010000042.1:0-13778 GCF_951230505.1 uncultured Neisseria sp. | reverse complement strand
CCGTTCCTCTGACGCTTTCTTTGCGGTGTCTCAGCTGTTGTACGCATGGAAATATATTCCTTGGCTGATCCGCCCGCGTTCGGATGGTCGTCCGGGTTAACGGTTTGGCGAAATGAAAAGGCCGTCTGAAAAGTTTCAGACGGCCTTTATTATTGATAATAAAAAAGCCTTTCAGAATATGAAAGGCTTTTATTGAAACTGTGGCCTCGCCAACAGGAATCGAACCTGTATTTTACGCTTAGGAGGCATACGTTCTATCCGTTGAACTATGGCGAGGCGTTAAAGGAGGGGATTTTAAACCTTTCCGGCAACAAAAGACAATAAGCCGGCGGCAATCAGAGGGCCGACCGGAATACCGCCGACAAAGGCAACGCCGATGACTGTGCCGATTAATAATCCGGTTACCAAAACAGGCTGTTCGCTCATCAATGGAACGCCGCGACCGGCAAGCCAAGCGACGAAGATGCCGATAAGGACGGCGGCAATCATTTTGAAATTGAGAAACTCGGACGGCGGCGGAATTTGTATTTTGCCTGAAACCAGCGGACTCAATACGCCGATGGTCAGCATAATGATGCCCACTTGCAAGCCGTGTTTTTCCACGAAGGGAATGTATTGCGACAAAGCGGTTTGCTGCATCAGCAATAAGACGGCCGCGGAAATCGTAATCGAGTTGTTGTTGCTGATGACGCCCAAAAAAATCAGCGTAACCAGAAACAAAGGGACAAAGCTGAAATTCATCGGATTAAGATACTCGGGCCAAGGATTCTTTTGCCAATTGGATCATGGCATCTTTGACTTCGCTGTCAGGCAACACATCCAATGAAGCGATGGCTTTGTCGACAGCTTTGTTCGCCTCGGAAATCGAATATGGCAAAGCGTCGGAATTAACGACATAGTCGTGGATTTTTTCAAAATAGCTGCGGTCGGCATTTTCCAAAGCATGGCGCACATCGTTGGCTGCCTGCTCGGAGCCGTTTCGCATCAGGTAAATCAATGGCAGGGTAGGTTTGCCTTCTGCCAAATCGTCGCCGACATTTTTGCCGATTTCTTCGGTTTCGCCTGAATAGTCCAATACATCGTCAATGATTTGGAAAGCCGTACCGACGTACATGCCGTAGTCTTTCAAGGCTTGCTCGTGTTCGGGGGAAGCCTTGCCCAAAATTGCGCCGACTTGCGCGGCCGCTTCAAACAGTTTTGCTGTTTTGTATTGGATAACTTGGACGTATTGCTCTTCGGTAATATCCGTATTGCCGATGTTCATCAGCTGCATGACTTCGCCTTCGGCGATGATATTGGTCGCATCTGCCATCACTTCCAAGATACGCATACTGCCCGAACCAACCATCAGTTGGAAAGCGCGTGTATAGAGAAAGTCGCCGACCAAAACAGCCGCCGCGTTGCCGAAGAGGTTGTTTGCCGTTTTACGGCCGCGGCGCAAATCGCTTTCATCGACGACATCGTCGTGCAGGAGGGTGGAGGTGTGGATGAATTCCACCATCGCTGCCAGCGAGTACAGTTTTTCATCGTCATGCCCGACTGCTTTGCCTGCCAAAATGGTAATAATCGGACGCAGGCGCTTACCGCCCGCGCTGATGATGTATGTGCCGATTTGCGAAATCAGCGCAACATCGGATTGAACAGCTTGGTTGATGACCGCATTAACTTTGGCAAGGTCATCGGGCAGGTGGCGTTGGAAGTAAGGCAGGTTTTCGAGCATAAAACATTCTCTGTTGATAAAACGGAGCGGGGGCTCCAATGAATCTGTTTAAACCCGTACATTCGGTCGGGGTAATAATGTTGCATAAAGATATCAGCAATCCAGCGCGTGATTATATCAGTTAAAAAGCATGCAACATATCTTTCAGACGGCATTTTCACTTGTAAATAAAATAAATTTTGACAAAACAGGCAAATAGAAATAGAATAGCTCGTTTCGCACATGGTGTGCGGAATGTTAACCTAATTCTCATGGAGTTGAGTATGTACGCGGTCGTAAAAACCGGCGGTAAACAATACAAAGTTTCCGTTGGCGAAAAATTGAAAGTAGAACAGATACCAGCCGAACTCGACAGCCAAATCGAACTGACTGAAGTTTTGATGATTGCTGACGGCGAATCTGTAAAAGTAGGCGCACCTTTTATCGAAGGCGCAAAAGTAACAGCTAAAGTCGTTGCTCATGGTCGTGGCGAGAAAGTACGTATTTTCAAAATGCGTCGTCGCAAACACTACCAAAAACGCCAAGGCCATCGCCAAAATTTCACCCAAATCGAAATCGTGGCAATCGCCTAATTTCAAGTAAGTTCAGGAGTATTACAAATGGCAAGTAAAAAAGCAGGCGGTAGCACCCGCAACGGTCGCGATTCAGAAGCCAAACGCTTGGGCGTTAAAGCCTACGGCAACGAGCTGATTCCGGCAGGCTCTATCATCGTTCGTCAACGTGGTACTAAATTCCACGCAGGTGACAACGTAGGCATGGGCAAAGACCACACTTTGTTTGCTAAAGTCGACGGTTACGTTGAATTCAAAACCAAAGGCGCGCTGAACCGTAAAACCGTCAGCATCCGTCCTTACACTGGTTCTGAAGAATAATCGTTTTACGATTGAAAGCCGCATTCCTTTTCGGAATGCGGTTTTTGTTTGTCAGGCTGTTTTGTCTGTTTGATAAAATCCGTATGTCGTGAAGCTTGATTTATATTAAGGCCAAAGTAAAAACGCGCTTACAATCGATAGCCTTTGTTTTATTCTATCGACTCTTTCTATATAATCTATCAAATGCCTTTGATTTACCCTCATGTAGCTAAACACAGTAAACTTAAGGCCGTCTGAAAAAATCCGTATCAGTTGAATACAAGGAATTCCTCCCATGAGCTTACACAGTGATATTCTCGTCGTCGGCGCAGGCCCTGCCGGATTAAGTTTTGCCGCAGAGTTGGCCGGAAGCGGTTTGAACATAACCCTGATTGAAAGAAGTCCTTTAGAAGTGTTGCAAAATCCGCCGTATGACGGCCGTGAAATCGCATTGACGCACTTGTCGCGTGAAATCATGCAGCGATTGGGTATGTGGGATTTGATTCCAAAAGACGAAATTTATCCTTTGCGCGATGCCAAAGTATTGAACGGTCATTCCGATTACCAGCTCCACTTCCCGCAACCGACTCAGGCGCGCGGCGAGCCTGCGGACTGCTTGGGCTATTTGATTTCCAATCACAATATCCGCAAAGCCGCTTATGAAGTTGTGTCCAAATTGGACAACGTCAAAATTCTGACCGGCACCAATGTTAAAGAAGTCAAAACTTCTGACGATGAGGCGCAAGTCATTTTGGAAAGCGGAGAAGTATTGACCGGCCGTTTGTTGTTGGCCGCCGATAGCCGCTTCTCGCAAACGCGCCGTCAATTGGGTATTTCTTCCGATATGCACGATTACAGCCGTACCATGTTTGTGTGCCGCATGAAGCATACCCTGTCCAACCTGCATACTGCATATGAATGCTTCCACTACGGCCGCACTATTGCGTTGCTGCCTTTGGAAGAACACTTAACCAATACAGTGATTACGGTGGACAGCGATAAAGCCGAAACGATTAAAAACATGTCGCCGGAAGAGTTGGCGGCCAGCGTGAAAGAGCAACTCAAAGGCCGTTTGGGCGATATGGAATTGGTCAGCACCATTCACAATTATCCTTTGGTCGGCATGATTGCCCAACGTTTCTACGGCAAACGCAGCGCGTTGATCGGCGATGCCGCAGTCGGTATGCATCCGGTTACTGCGCACGGTTTCAACTTAGGTCTGGCAAGTGCCGATCTTTTGGCTAAATTGGTTCTCGAAGCCGAGCAACGAGGTCAGGATATTGGTGCGAAGAGCCTGCTGGAAAAATACAGCACCAAGCATATGCTCCATGCCCATCCGATTTACCACGGCACCAATATGCTGCTGAAACTCTTTACCAATGAAACTGCTCCGGCGAAACTGCTGCGCGGTTTGGTATTGCGTGCAAGCAATAACTTCCCGCCGCTGAAAAAACTGATTACCAAACAATTGACCGGTTAATTGTTTAAAACATAAAAGGCCGTCTGAACGCTTAAAGTTTCAGATGGCCTTGTTTTTTATCTGCTGCTTATTTGGCTAAAACCGATTCGGGCATTTCTTGACGGACGTTTAAGGAAGTCAGTTTTTTGGTCAAGATGCTCAATACGATGCCGTATGCGGGTAGGAAGAAGAGGGTGCAGATGGCGAGTTTGAACAGATAATCGACAAATGCGATGCCCTGCCAGTTTGCCGCCATAAATTCATCGTTGCTCGCATAAAAGGCAACGGCGAAAAACACCAGCGTGTCTAAAGCGTTGCCGACCACGGTAGAAGCGGTGGGGGCAACCCACCATGATTTCAGACGGCGTAATCTGTTGAACACGAAAATATCGAGGATTTGCCCGAGCGCATAGGCGGAAAAGCTGGCCAATGCGATACGGCCGACGAAGGTGTTAAATTCGGCCAAAGATGCCCAGCCTGTCCAGTTGCCGTTATGAAAGAGGACGGAGAAGACGTAAGAGAGTAGCAGGGCGGGGAACATTACCCAAAAAATAATCCGTCTCGCCAACGGCGCGCCGAAAATACGCACGGTCAGGTCGGTAGCGAGGAAGATAAAGGGGAAGGAAAATGCGCCCCAAGTGGTAAAGATACCGAAAATTTGAAAGGGGAACTGCACCAGATAGTTGCTGGCGGCAATAATAAAAATATGGAAAAGCACCAGCCAGAAGAGTGCTTTCTTCTGCTGTGCGGCAGTAAATTCGTACATGGAAATCTTTCGGAAGTTTTTCAGACGGCATGAAGCCTTGCGAGACCGTGCAATAGAGAAAGTCTTGCAATGAAAAGGGCGTTAGGCCGTCTGAACGGGATTATTGTGCATCGTGTTCAAACAGGCGTTTGCGTGCCAAAGCTTCAAACTCTGTGCCTGCTTTGCCGTAGTTGGCAAACGGATGAATAGCGATGCCGCCGCGCGGTGTGAATTCGCCGAATACTTCGATGTATTTCGGATCCATCAGGGCGATGAGGTCTTTCATGATGATGTTGACGCAGTCTTCATGGAAGTCGCCGTGGTTGCGGAAGCTGAAGAGATAGAGTTTCAGTGATTTGCTTTCCACCATTTTGATATGGGGAATATAGCGGATGTAGATGGTGGCAAAGTCGGGCTGGCCGGTCATCGGGCAGAGGCTGGTGAACTCGGGGCAGACGAATTTGACGAAATAGTCGTTGTCAGGATGTTTGTTGTCGAACGCTTCCAAAATTTCAGGCGCGTATTCGCTCGGGTATTGGGTTTTCTGGTTGCCCAAAAGGGAGATGCCTTGCAGCTCTTCGTTGTTGCGGGACATGAGGTTTCCTTAGTTTTTTAATGTGGGAGGTTTTCGAACCACGGGGTGCGGATTGTAATATAAATTGCATGGCTTGTGCGGATTTTATAGCGATGAATCAGCAAGATAGGTTTCAGACGGCCTGTTTTGTATTTTATGAAACCTGTTTTCCGCTTTACAATAGCAGCCAATCAACAGGCCGTCTGAAAGTATTGTATGTCTTTAGCCCAACCCAAACGTATTCTGATCATCAAATTGCGCCATCATGGCGATGTGCTTTTGAGCACGCCGGTGGTCGATGCGCTGAAAACCCATTTCCCCGATTGCGAAATCGATATGCTGGTGTATGCCGGTACGGGACAGCTGATTGCCGATAATCCGCAGATTGCGCAGATTTTTACCATTGATCGAAATTGGAAGAAGCTGGGCGTATTCAAGCAGTTGGCGTGTGAGAAAAACCTTTTGTCTAAGCTGAAGGCACGCGATTACGACTGGGCTTTCAATCTGTCCGATCAATGGCGCGCGGCAATAATCGCCAAACTGTGTGCTCGTTGCAGCGTGGGTTTGGACTGCATTAAGCGCGACGGTTTCTGGTGGCGTTTCTGTCATGATTTTATCAACCATGAGCTTGATACCAGCCATCATATCGTTGAGAACCAATTGAATATCCTCGCGCCGCTTATCCAGCCGGAAGATGTAGCCGATGCCAAAGTGCGCCTTTGGGTGGCACAAGATGCAAGGGAAAGCATGCAGCAGAAATTGCGTGAGCAGGGTTGGAACGGCGAAGATTATGTGTTGCTGCACCCGGGTGCGCGTTGGCATTTCAAATGTTGGGAAGATGGTAAAAACGCCGCCATCGTACAGCTTCTGCTCAACAGCGGACAGAATGTCGTATTGACTGCTTCTCCCGACACTGTCGAGCAATACATGCTTCAGGAAATTATAGGCCGTCTGAATATTCCGGAAGGCAGAAAAGTATATGTGTTGTCCGGATGCTTGAGTCTGCGTGAATTGGCGGCAGCTATTGAGGGCGCCAAGTTGTTTATTGGTGTCGATTCCGCACCGATGCACATCGCCGCTGCTTTGGATAAACCGCAAATCGCTTTGTTTGGCGCGTCATGGGTGGATAAATGGCGTCCGTATTCCGAGCAGGCGGAAGTCATTTATGCCGGCGATTATGCAGAACTGCCCAATCCCGACAGTATCGATACCAACGATCCGACACGTCTGTTGAAAGCGATTCCGTTGCAGGATGTGTGGGACAAAATTTCGGCTAAATTGGAGGCGTTGGAGGCTTAAAACCGCTTACCACGATCCGTTAAACGTTTTAGCTTTGCGCCAAAATGCCCATTTGGAACGGCGGCCGATTTCCAGCGTGCCGCCGTTTTCGCCGTCTGTAGCAATGCATACGGTTTTCAGACGGCCTGAAGCGAGTGCGTCCCATAAAGGCGCAAACCAACGGGTTTCCCAGCTTTCCAAAATATCTTTGTATGCCCAAACATCGCCTGTTTGTAAGGCGGAAACCAAGTCGTCCAAAAAGATAAGGCCGTCTGAAACCGTGTTGTCTGTTTCTTGAACCATCTCAAACCAAGCCTTCAAATCATACGGCGCATCGAGTTTGGGCATATCCGAAAAACGCGCCCATGCGCTGTCTGAAGCGACGATATCCGCAGACTGTGTACCGTCCGCATCATTCCACAGCCACAAACCGTTGATTTCCGGCAAGCCTTGTTGTTCGCGCGCTTGGTTAATCGGATGCGTGTGGAGAAACATTTGGATTTCCGTCTGCATGGCCAACCAAGACACCGCATCTTGGCCGTGCGCCTGACCGTCCATTTCCGGCTGTCCGCACACATCCAAAACACATTCCGCGCCCCAATCTTCAATCTTCGGCATATTGAGCAGCCACATGCTTTCGCAAAGCGGCTCGAATTGCCAATCTTTATCTTGATAAAACGCCGACAAATCCGCACATAACCGTTGCGCCTCCTCTTGTTGGATGCCGATAAACTCGCCGCTGATAATGTTGACATGGTGCATGCCCATCTGTTGCCAAACCGGAGAGGCAAAAGCGACCGCGCGTTTTTGGCTTATGTGGCGTAAACGTTGCACTTGGGTAATGAGGCTGCCGTTCCACAAATGGCGGCCGTAAAATTCAGACGGCCTGAGTGTTTCTTTGCGTAATATGCCGTAACGCAAAAGATGGTTAAAAGCAGGTAAGGCAAGCGCAGGCACGGATTCGTCGGCAAAACGGTTGAGCGAGGGGAGGGCGAGGGTCAGCTTCATAAGCGCAAATAGATAGGAAAACCGTTATTTTACGCGACAAATGATGCGTTTCGGAACCTTGCCCTCACGCCCTGAAAAAGAGCTGTTCGGACGGCTGGTTTGGAAAAAATGGGCTGTCATGCTAGAATGTATGGCGTAAATTTCAGAAAAACAGGGTGTAAATCAACACAATAGCCCTGATAATAACGTCAATCTCAAACACGACCTCATTCATTCCGAATGAAAACCTGATTTTCAGATCGGAAAAAAGACTCAAAGTCCTTTATCCCCAAAACTGTTTAAACCAGCAGGCGGTCGCGGCAGGCCGGATGTGCCGGCATTCTGCAAACCTCAAAAACAGACCGCCCCATTAAGGATAACGCGTGATTAAAAACAAATATTCCACTCGATTCAAAGCAACCCTCTTAGCGTTTCTGTTGCCGGCTTCAGGCATCATGACCGCATACGCCATTACCGACCCTCAACCTGCACAAACCGATTTCAAAGTCGAGCGTATTTCCGAAGAGCTGCCTGCCGTTTATGTGGAAACCAATACCTATCAATCCAGCTATTGGGCGCAAGAAGCCGTCCAAGCCGGCGACTCTTTGGCAGACGTTTTGACGCGCATGGGTGTCAACCAAGAAGACATCAAGCAAATCATGGCGAAAAATAATGCCAACCTCGACATGAAAAACCTGCGGACCAACCAATCCGTCAACATCCGCATCGATTCTTCAGGTCAAGTGACCGACGTTCAATTCTTTACCGATGAAGAATTGGAACGCAACTTGGTGGCTTTGGAAAAAGTCAAAGGTAAATGGCGCATCTCCAATGCTGAAATCGACATGAAAACCATGCCGACCCTGCGCTCCGTGCAAATCCGCACTTCCGCCATCGGCGATATGCTCCGTGCCGAAATCCCTTCCGAAGTGTATATCCAGCTCAAAGAAATCTTTGCCGACTCGTTCAATATGAGCGATTTGGGCGAAGGCGATACCGTGCGTCTTTTGTACAACAGCATGTATTTCCGCGGCCAACAAATGGCGGTCGGCGATATTTTGGCGGCTGAAGTGGTTAAAGACGGCAAAACTTATCAAGCCTATTATTACAGCCAAGGCAAAGGCGACGAAGAAAGCGGCAGCTACTACGACCAAAACGGTAAGTCCCTGCAACAAAAAGAAGGCTTTAACACCGAGCCTGTTGCATACACACGCATTTCTTCCCCGTTCGGCTACCGTGTCCACCCGGTTCTGCATACCGTCCGTATGCACACCGGTATCGACTATGCCGCGCCGACCGGTACGCCGATTAAGGCCGCTGCCGACGGCGAAGTGATTTTCAAAGGTTGGAAAGGCGGCTACGGTAATACCGTGATGATTCGCCATGCCAACGGTGTGGAAACCCTGTACGGCCACATGAGTGCGTTCAGCCCTGCCGACGGCAGAGTCCGTGCCGGCGAAGTGATTGGTTTTGTGGGTACAACCGGCCGTTCGACCGGTCCGCACCTGCACTATGAAGCACGCGTCAACGGCCAGCCGGTCAACCCGACTACCGTCGCCCTGCCGACGCCGAAATTGACCCCGACCAATATGGCCGCGTTCCGCAAACAGCAAAAAGATGCCAGCACGATGTTGTCTACCATCCGCTCATTGCCGGTTTCCGTAGCGCAGCTGGATTAATAAGATAAAGGCCGTCTGAATAAGGTTTCTTTCAGACGGCCTTTTCCATTAAAATCGATACCTCAACGCCCACGTTTACTCAGAGAAAGCTTATGTCTGTTCATCAGCCCATTATCCAATCCCTGCTTGATACCGACCTGTACAAATTCACCATGCTGCAAGTCGTGTTGCATCAATTCCCGCAAACCCACAGCCTCTACGAATTCCGCTGCCGCAACAAAGAGATGGTGTATCCGCTGGCCGATATTCAAGAAGAATTGGAACGCGAACTCGACGCCCTGTGCCAGTTGCGCTTTACGCATGACGAACTCGACTACCTGCGCAGCCTGCGTTTTATCAAAAGCGATTTTGTCGATTATCTCGAGCTTTTCCAACTCCAACGCCGCTTTGTCAAAGTCAGTCCCGACGATCAAGGCCGTCTGAATATCCGCATCGAAGGCCCGATGATACAGGCGATGTTCTTCGAGATTTTCATTCTTGCCATTGTCAACGAACTCTATTTCCGCCGCTTGGAAACGCCAGCCGTCATCGAAGAAGGCGAGCGCCGTCTGCAGGCTAAAGCGCAACAGTTGAAGGAAATTGCAGCTACACAAAATCCGAATGATCCGCCGTTCCTGATTTCCGATTTCGGCACGCGCCGCCGCTACACCCTCGCATGGCAGGAACACGTTATCCGCACCTTGCTGGAAGCCGCTCCCGATATCGTGCGCGGTACCAGCAACGTTTATCTGGCCAAAAAACTCGGCATCACACCCATCGGCACCATGGCGCACGAGTTCCTCCAAGCCTTCCAAGCCTTGGACGTACGTTTGCGTAATTTCCAAAAAGCCGCGCTGGAAAGCTGGGTACACGAATACCGCGGCGACCTCGGTATCGCCCTGACCGACGTGGTCGGCATGGATGCCTTCTTGCGCGATTTCGACCTGTATTTCGCCAAACTCTTCGACGGCCTGCGCCACGACAGCGGCGATCCTTATGTTTGGGGCGACAAAGCCTACGAGCATTACAAAAAACTCAAAATCGACAGCCGCACCAAAATGCTGACCTTTTCAGACGGCCTCGATATTGAGCGTTCATGGGCGTTGCACCAATACTTCAAAGACCGTTTCAAAACCAGTTTCGGTATCGGTACCAACTTGACCAACGACTTGGGACACACGCCTTTGAACATTGTCTTGAAGCTCGTCGAGTGCAACGGCCAATCCGTCGCCAAGCTCTCCGACTCCCCGGGCAAAACCATGACCACCAACAACACCTTCCTCGCTTACCTGCGCCAAGTGTTTGACGTACCGGAGCCGGAAGAGAAAGCCTAAAAACAAAGGCCGTCTGAAATGTTCAGACGGCCTTTTGAATTAATCCATATCGCTTTCGGGCAATTCTGCCGAACCCATGCGGCGCAGGATAATATTGGTTTTGTTGTGCATCCGTTTGCTCTTAGGATGGTCTGCGTAAAACAGCGGAGCCGGAACGCGCGCCGTGAGTTTGGCGGCTTGTTGGCGGGTGAGGGCGGAGGCAGGTTTCTTATAGAAATACTGGGATGCCGCTTCCGCGCCGAATACGCCGTAGTGCCATTCGATTGAGTTTAAATACAGCTCAAAAATGCGGTCTTTGTCGGTAACCGCTTCCATCATCGCCGTAATCGCCGCTTCTTCGCCTTTGCGGATGTAGCTGCGGCTTTCGTTGAGAAACAGGTTTTTCGCCAGCTGCTGGCTGATGGTCGAACCGCCGGCTTTGACTTCGCCGCTTTGCTTGTTGCGTTTCATGGCGTATTTGATGCCGTTCCAGTCAAAGCCGCTGTGTTCGGCAAAATTGGCGTCTTCGGAAGCAATCAGGGCTTTTTTGAGGTTGACGGAAATTTGGTCGTAAGGCACCCAGCGGTAGTCCAGCTCGACATCGCGCCCTTCGCTTGCAAACTGGCTCATGCGCATGGACATGAAGGCGGTTTTGCTGGGCGCGACGGCGCGGTAGGTAATGATGTTGCCGTACACATAAGCGTTGAAGAAAATGAAGATGCCGATGGGCAGGGCAATCAGCCATTTGATGATGCGGAACATGGTTACAGGGCTTTCATGTATTCGATAACAGGGCGGATATCGGGCGTAAATCCGCGCCAAATATGGTAAGAAGCGGCAGCCTGACCGACCAGCATGCCCAGGCCGTCTGAAACTTCGGCCGCACCGTTGCTTTGGGCAAAGTTCAAAAACGCCTGCGCTGCTTCGCCGTAAACCATATCGTAGGCAAGGCGGCAGTTGCGGAAAATTTCAGGGCTGACGGCAGGAAGCTGACCGCTCAAGCCGCCGGACGTGCCGTTGATGATGATATCAAAACCGCCGTTCAAATCCGCCATCGGGACAGCTTCAATGCCGAAAAGCCGCGCCAATTCCTCGGCTTTGGCGTGGGTACGGTTGGCAATGACGATACGGGCAGGGCGGTGTTCTTTCAAAACAGGAATCACGCCGCGCACAGCGCCGCCTGCGCCCAAAAGCAAAATGGTTTTGTCTTCGATGGCAATATTTTTGACCAGCGTGATGTCGTTGGCCAAACCGATACCATCAGTGTTGTCGCCGCGTATTCTGCCGTCCTCCAACCACACCAGCGTATTGACCGCGCCGGCAGCCAAAGCGCGTTCGGAATGTTCGTCCGCCAGCGCAAAGGCTTCCTGCTTGAACGGAACGGTTACATTCGCACCTTGCCCGCCCTCGGTGCGAAACGCCGCAACAGCCTCGGCAAAACCGCCGATTTCGGCACAAATGCGCCCATATTCGATGACTGCACCTTCCTGCAGCGCAAATTGCTGATGGATTTGCGGCGATTTACTGTGTGCAACGGGGTTGCCGAAAACGGCGTAACGTGGGGTGTTGTTCATAAAACGGGGCTGAAAAAACAAAAGAAAAGAGTGCTTATTATAGCGGTCTTTATGTTAAGAAAGCGTAATGTAAAATTGTTGACAATTAAACAGTCTGAAACTATATTTCATTGCGTAAAAACGGGTGCCCTGATGTATTTCAGACGGCCTTACCGTGATAGAATAACAACTTAAACCCAATCCCTCAGGAGCTGAAGATGTCCATCAAAGACGCTGTAAAACTGATTGAAGAAAGCGAAGCCCGCTTCGTAGATTTGCGCTTTACCGATACCAAAGGCAAGCAGCACCACTTTACCATCCCCGCCCGCATCGTCCTTGACGATCCCGAAGAATGGTTCGAAAACGGTCAAGCGTTTGACGGTTCGTCCATCGGCGGTTGGAAAGGTATTCAGGCTTCCGATATGCAGTTGCGTCCCGATGCGTCTACAGCCTTCGTCGATCCTTTCTACGACGATACCACCGTTGTCTTTACCTGTGATGTCATCGATCCGGCCGACGGCCAAGGCTATGACCGCGACCCGCGCTCTATCGCACGCCGCGCCGAAGCCTATTTGAAATCTTCCGGTATCGGCGACACCGCCTATTTCGGCCCCGAGCCTGAATTCTTCGTCTTCGACGGCGTAGAATTTGAAACCGATATGCACAAAACCCGTTACGAAATTACTTCCGAAAGCGGCGCATGGTCAAGCGGCTTGCACATGGACGGTCAAAATACCGGCCACCGTCCGACCGTCAAAGGCGGTTACGCCCCTGTTGCACCGATTGATTGCGGCCAAGACCTGCGTTCTGCCATGGTCAATGTTTTGGAAGAACTCGGCATCGAAGTGGAAGTGCATCACGCCGAAGTCGGCACCGGCAGCCAAATGGAAATCGGTACCCGTTTCGCCACTTTGGTTAAACGCGCCGATCAAACCCAAGACATGAAATATGTGATTCAAAACGTTGCCCACAACTTCGGTAAAACCGCCACCTTCATGCCTAAACCCATCATGGGCGACAACGGCAGTGGTATGCACGTTCACCAATCCATTTGGAAAGATGGTCAAAACCTGTTCTCAGGCGACGGCTATGCCGGTTTGTCCGATACCGCCCTTTATTACATCGGCGGTATCATCAAACACGCCAAAGCCCTGAACGCGATTACCAATCCGTCCACCAACTCTTACAAACGCCTCGTGCCGCACTTTGAAGCGCCGACTAAACTGGCATATTCTGCCAAAAACCGTTCCGCTTCCATCCGCATCCCGTCTGTGAACAGCAGCAAAGCACGCCGTATCGAAGCGCGCTTCCCTGATCCGACCGCCAACCCATACTTGGCATTTGCCGCTTTGTTGATGGCGGGTTTGGACGGCATTCAAAACAAAATCCATCCGGGCGACCCTGCCGATAAAAACCTGTACGACCTGCCTCCGGAAGAAGATGCATTGGTGCCAACCGTTTGCGCTTCTTTGGAAGAAGCACTGGCCGCCCTCAAAGCCGACCACGAATTCCTCCTGCGCGGCGGTGTGTTCAGCAAAGACTGGATCGACAGCTACATCGCCTTCAAAGAAGAAGACGTACGCCGCATCCGCATGGCGCCGCACCCTCTGGAATTTGAAATGTATTACAGCCTGTAAAAC
>NZ_CATNVN010000041.1:0-14325 GCF_951230505.1 uncultured Neisseria sp. | reverse complement strand
TTCCTGTTTCAAAGCATTACCGTCTGCATCGGTCAATGCTGCTTCTGCTGCGGAAAACTTGATAACTGCAAGGCTTAGGCTGCCTTGTTCAGTCAGTGCTGTATTGAGGATGACGCCTGCTTCTTCTTCGCCGACTTTAACTGCAATACCGGTGGCTTCCAAAGAATCGCCGCTTAATACGGCCAAACCGCGTTTGACCTGGCCTCGGTATTGGGCGCGGGCGATGATTTCTTGGCCGGGGTAGCAGCCTTTACGGAAATGGACTGCGCCGATGATGTGTTGGTTGAGCATTTGGGCAACAGCCGCTTCTTTGGTTGCGGCGCAAATCCACGGATAGCCGCTGCGGATTTCGTGCAGGTTCCACGCGTTTTCGGCTCCTACCTGATATTCGGCTGCGTTTTCGGCTGCTGAAATTTTCAGACGGCCTGTGTGCGGCAAGGCAATTTCTACGGTGTTTTCTTGAATTTGGGCTGAAAAAGACAGTTGCGGTTCGGCAGCAGGATGTGGTTCTGCATTGTCTGCCAACTCGCCGCTGACTGCTAAATCGGGCATCAACTCGAAGACGACTTTTGCACGCAAGACAAACATTCTTAGACGTTTGACGATGGCTTCGGTCAAATCTTGCGCCATGACCAACAGTAAATCTTCTCCGCGATTGACGACCAACATATTCGCCAACACACGGCCTTTAGGCGTATTGTATGTGGCGTAACATGCCTGACCGGAAGCTAAATTATTAATATCATTGGATAATTGACCATGAAGAAATGAAGCCCTGTCTTCACCGCTGACACGGACAACGCTGAAAAAAGGCAGGCGGGTTTGCATAATCGACTCCTTAAATTGTAGATGCTGAATTATCGCCCAAATTGCTGCTTATTATCAAATAAATAAATTCAGGCCGTCTGAATGTTTCAGACGGCCTGTTGTTTGGGTTCAAACAATCAAAATTATTTGATGCTGACTTTGCGGATAATCACGGCTTCGGTTGGAACGTCTTGGTGGAAACCGCGTGTCGCTGTTTTTACTTTGCTGATTTTACGGACCACGTCCATGCCGGAAGTGACTTTACCGAAAACGGCATAGCCGTAGCCTTGCGGGGTTTTGCTTTTGAAATTCAAAAAGTCATTGTCGGCTGTGTTGATAAAGAACTGGCTGGTTGCTGAATTCGGATCGCCGGTGCGCGCCATGGCGATGGTGCCGACGTTATTTTTCAAGCCGTTGTCTGCTTCGTTGTTGATGGCTTTATCGGTGGATTTTTGAACCATTTTCTCGGTAAATCCGCCGCCTTGAATCATAAAATTGTCGATAACGCGGTGGAAAATCGTGTTGTCGTAAAAACCTTTTTTGGCATAATTGACAAAGTTTGCCACAGTTTTCGGCGCTTTGACTTCATCCAACTCCAGTTGGATGTTGCCCATATTGGTTTCAATCACGGCATGGGTAACCGCTTGCGCTTGCACGGAAAGTGAGATTGCGAGGGCGCACAGGGTGAGTTTGATGGATTTTTTCATATGTCTTCTCGAATGATGTATTGTGAAAATGGAATATTAACCTTGTTTCGCGTGAAATCCATAAAAAACATGTAAGATTTTTCAAGCAAAAAACATAAGGCAATCAAATCAGGCCGTCTGAAAAGGGATAAAAAACAAATTCTTGCTTTTTATCATTCCCTTTCAGACGGCCTGCTATTACGGTCAAACCGAAATCAGATTAGAAATCCAATTCCGCTTTCAGCCAATAAGTACGCGGCATACCGACGACGGCGAAGCTGCGGTCGTATTGGCCGCGTTGTACCTGCCAGTAGTTTTTGTTGAACAGGTTTTCTACCGAGCTGCTGACGGTTAAAGTATTTTTGCCGAGTTTGGTTTTGTAGCGCGCGCCTACGTCAACTAAAGTGTAAGATGGGAAGGCGTATTGTTTTTGCGTGTCTTGGTAAGACTTGCCGAAATACGAAACATTGCCGTTCAAGGTCAAGCCCTTGGCAAACGGTGTATCCCATTCCACACCTGCTTTGGCGATCACGCGCGGATTGGCAACTTGCACGCCGTTAACAAGATTGTCGGCTGCGTTCGGATAATTTTTCACGGTTGATTGCAGGTACATCAGACCAAAACTTGGACGCAAGGTATTGTTCAACAAATTGGCATAGGTATTAAACTCAATACCACGATTACGTTCCATGCCTTGCTCGTCGCCGGCCGCGCCGCCAATAGCTTTGTACGCAGCAAAATCAGTGCCCTTGGCAGTATTACCGCGCCAGTAGCCCGGACGTTTGATTTGGAACGCGTTCAACGTGGTCACGAAATTACCCCAGTTTTTACGCACACCCACTTCAAACTGACGGCTGACACGCGGTTTGGACATGGTGGTATTGCCGTCATCGTCGGTTTTGATATCGGCAGGCTCCAAGTCTTCCATATAGTTGCCGTATACCACCAAATCGGGCTGCGGCACCCATGCAACCATCAACATCGGACTGAAGCGTTTGGCATCGCCGCTTTGGCCTGCTTTTTTATCGGTATATTCAACCGCTTGGAAACGACCGCCCAAAGTCAGACGGTATTTGTTGTCGGCAAAACCCAGTGTGTCAGACAAAGCCAAGCTGTTGACTTTGATATTGGCATCAAGATTGGCAGAGCTTTCCCAATCGGTTGCATAGTCCGGTTGGAAAGAATCAAGTTGCGCTGCAATATCGCCGCTTGCAGAAATTTTCGCGCTGCTGCTACCTGCTGACAAACCGCGCGTAGTGGCGCGTTGACGGATAACGCGGTCAAAAGCCGTACTCCAGTTGTGCGTTACAGGGCCGGTTTCAAATTCGCCTCGCGCAGACAGGTTCATGCTTAAAGTGCGGAAGTATTGGTCGGTCAGACGGGCCGTACCGGTGTTGTAGTCATAGTTGCGGGCCGTTACTTTGCCGCTGGCGTTTGTGTTTTGCACATCGGTACAAGTACTGGTGGCATTCAAACATACAGTAGGGGAAATCAGCGTACCGTAATAACGCGCTTTGTTGTAGCCGATACCGCCTGTAATCTGTGCATTGTCGAACGCATCCCATTCAAACGTCAGCATATTGGTTTGGCCGACGGTGTTTTGCCAGTTCCAAGAAGGCAGCAGGTTGGTTTTACCGTCAGGTGCATCAAACAGACGGCCTTGCAGGTTTTGAATGTCCTGCATACGCGCGCGGCCGCTGTTGGTTTTGCGTTTCGCGTAGATGGAATCGAACGCCACGCGCAGTTTTTCGCCGCGGTAGTCAGCATTCAAGGCAAATTCTTTATTGTCTTCGCTGTAACCGTGGCGCGGGGTGTCGCCGTGGCGCAGTTTGCCGTTGGCGCGCACGCCGAATTCTTTGTTTTCGCCGAAGCGTTGGCCCAAGTCAAACGTGCCTTGGGCGCGGTTGTTGCTGAACCAGCCCAAACCGATTTTGCGGTTGCCTTCGTCGGCGGCTTTTTTGGTTTCGATATTGACGGAACCGGATACCGCGCCTTCAGGGTCCATGCCGTTTACGGCGGTGGACGCGCCTTTAATCAGTTGCGCGGAGCCGACTTGCACGCTGGCCGTACCTTGCGTGCCGTACATACCGGCCAAACCATTGACGCTGAATTGGCGCGCATCAAGTTGGTAACCGCGGAAGTACAGACCAGTCAAAGTATTACTTTCGCCGCCAAACTGCCAAGTCGAAGCGTCTTTTTTCGCTACGGCATCCACCAAAGTACGCGCTTCGGTGTTGTTGAGGGCTTTTTCGTCGTAATTGACCACGGTAATCGGCGCGGTAAAGGCATTGGCTTTACCCAACACGCCCAAATTCACACGGTCGCGCATATCGCCGTCACTGGCAATGGAATAAGAACGTGCGGCCTTCACGCGTTTGGCGTCGGCGTGGACTTTGACTTCCTGCACTTCTGCATGGGCTTCGGGAGCAGGGGTTGCTTCATCGGCGGCGTAGGTGAATGCGCTTGCAACCATAAGCGGCATCAGGGCTAATTTGCTGTTCATAAATTCCTTCTGAATTGAAACATTAATAATTCTTATATCGGGTAAAAAATTACAAAGTAATTTAGCTTTGCGATTATATTTGATAAGATTCCTACTTTCCACAAAAACAAATAAGAACTGTTTGTAAATACAAAAATACAACAGTTTGAAAAACTATTTTCATAGTGATCATAATTCCATAAATTTGCCGTCATTTTAGACGGCCTTTACGACCCTTTCAGAGAATACACCCATGCAAAAATGGCAAACCGAGCTTTATTCCTCACCGTCTTGGCTGGTGCAGACCTTGTTGATGGTCGCCGCAGCTTCGGCGGTGATTCTGTTTTTTGCACGCAACACGCGCTTCGGGCGCGAGTTCAGCTATATCCTGCGGCTGTGTCTGACGCCGAAAAGTGCAGTTAAAGTATTACTGCTGATTACGGCGATGATTACGCTGCTGCTGACCGAAGTGCGGTTGAATGTGTTGAGTACCTTTATGTCCAAAGGGCTTTACGACTCGATGCAGGATTTGAATGCCTCCGCGTTTTGGATGTTTGCAGCGATGAATGCGGGCGTGGTGTTGATACGGGCGTTTAACAACGTCGTTAACGACTTTCTTGATCAAGGCTTGGCGATTAAATGGTCGGAGCGGCTCAATGAAGTTTTGACTTCGCGCTGGCTTGCCGACAAAAACTACTACCGCCTGCAAATGCGCCGTCACGCGCCGGACAATATCGACCAGCGTATCCAACAGGACGCACAGGAATTCATTGCTTCGACCATTGAATTTGTGCGCGGCATGGTCAATTCGGTCGTTACCTCGCTGGAATTTGCCGTTGTTTTGTGGGGTTTGGCGGGCATCCTGACCGTGTTCGGCTTCGATATTCCGCACGGCATCGTTTGGTTTGTCTATATGTTTGTGATTTTGGCGACCTTTATCGCCATGTGGATAGGCAACCCTTTGATTCGTTTTAATTATGAAAACGAAAAACTCAACGGCGACTACCGTTATTCCCTTGTCCGCGTGCGCGACCATGCCGAAAGCGTCGCGTTTTACAACGGCGAAAAACACGAACACGACCAGCTTGCCGACCGCTTCAAAGCCATCATCCGCAACCGTTGGCGCATTGCACGGCAAAGCGTCTGCCTGAGCGGCTTTAACGATATGTTTACCAACGGCATCAAACTCTTCCCGATTATTTTGCAAGCCCCGCGCCTGTTTGCCGGACAAATCAAAATCGGCGACATCCAGCAAACCGTCCAAGCATTCGCACGACTGCAAAACGCGCTGTCTTTCTTCCGGATGTTCTACAACAAATTCACTGCCTACCGCGCCCGATTGGAACGTCTGTACGGCTTTTTGCTAAGCACGGAAGAAAAACACGCCGCACAACAACCCGAGCTTACCGAAGTTTCAGACGGCCTGATCTTAGAAAACGTTGCCCTATACCGCCACAACGGCGAAGTTTTATTAGACGGCATCAATATCAACCTCAAAAGCGGCAATTCCCTACTGATACGCGGCCCGAGCGGTTGCGGCAAAACTTCGTTGCTGCGTGCACTGGCTGGACTTTGGCCTTTCGGCAGCAGCGGTAAAGTCAGCCATCCGCCGCACCAAGACATCCTTTTCCTGCCGCAACGCCCGTACACGGCGCAAGGCAGTCTGCGCGATGCGATTTGTTACCCCGACATCGATAAACAGCATCCCGAGTTAGCCGAAGCCATGAACACCTGCCGATTAGGTTATCTGGTTGATAAATTAGATAAAACCGATGACTGGCAACATAAACTCTCCCCGGGCGAACTGCAACGCGTCGCCTTCGTCCGCGCCCTGCTCTCGCAGCCCAAAGTCATCCTCCTCGACGAAGCCACCGCCGCCTTGGACGAACCGACCGAGGCCCTGCTCTACCGCGCACTGAAACAAAAACTGCCCGACAGCATCATCATCAGCATCGGACACCGCAGCACACTCAACGAGTTCCATGATTTATGCCTTGATGTCGGTTATGTACAATGCTGAATTAAGGGCATACCAAAGGCCGTCTGAAACAGTGAAAAACGAAATCAAACGATTTTGTCAGCGCCGTTTCAGACGGCCTTTTCAAACGCTATGGCATGTTTATTTGCTATACTCTACATTGTGTTAACGTCGCCTAAAGAATATTGATGAAAACCCTGGCCCTCATTCCACATTACAACCACCCGACCACCATCAGCCACGTTGCCGAAACCATGCGCAGCTTCGGTTTAAACGTTTTAATTGTGGACGACGGTTCACGCGAAGAATGCAAACCTGTATTGCAGGCTTTGGTTTCAGACGGCATCGATGTCCTTTACCGCCCCATCAACGGCGGTAAAGGCGCAGCGGTCAAAACCGGTTTGGAATACGCCGAAGAGCATGGTTATACCCACGTCTTGCAGGTTGATGCAGACGGCCAACACTGCTTAAACGACACACCCAAACTCCTCGCAGCAGCAGAACAAAACCCCGAAGCCGTTGTTTGCGGCTGGCCGCAATACGGCGATGACGCGCCCAAAGCACGGCTTTACGGACGCAAAATTACCGACTTTTGGAATATGCTGCACACTTGGTCATGCGACATCAAAGACGGCATGTGCGGCTTCCGCCTCTATCCGCTTGCACCCGCGCTATCCGTCGTCCGCGAAGAAACCGTAGGCGACCGTATGGACTTCGACACGGAAATCCTTATCCGCCTGTACTGGCGCGGCGTCAAACCGGTTTGGGTTAAAACACCCATCCAATACGCCGCCGACGGCGTGTCCCACTTCGATGCCTTTGCCGACAATGTCCGCATCAGCAAAATGCACACACGGCTTTTTTTCGGTATGTTAAAACACCGATTGGGCAAAGTTTTCGGAAAGGCCGTCTGAAACCATGACCAACCATAAACAAACCCATTGGGCGGCACAACCCGAACGCGGCAGCCGCCTGTTTCTCACTCTGACCACACTGATGGTGCGCTATCTGCCGGCTTTTTTCATGAGGCCGTGCATTTGGTTTGTGGTGCTGTATTTTTATGCAACCGCGCCCAAACCGCGCCGTCATGTCTTACGCTATCAAACCCGTCTTCAGACGACCTTTCCCCATATCGTCCTGCCGAAACACAGCGTATTCAAACAATTCGTCGCATTTGGCGAAGCGGTTTGCGACCGTTTTGCCGTGTGGCAACGCAAAATCCGTTATGAAGATTTGGTGATTGAAGATCCGGACGACATCTATTCGCAAATCAAGCGCAACGAACGCGGCCAGATTTTTGCCTGTTCGCACTTGGGCAATACCGAAGTTTGCCGTGCGCTGGTGTCGCACCATAAAGATTTCAGACTCAACGTATTGGTGCACAGCAAACACGCGCAGGCATTTAACGAGGCATTGCAAAAAGCCGGTGCAGATCATATCCGTCTGATTCAAGTAACAGATTTGGACACCACCCTGATGATGGAATTGAACAGCCGTATCGAAAACGGCGAATGGATTGCCATCGCGGCCGACCGCGTGCCTGTACGCGGCGAGAAAACCGCCGACATTAATTTCTTAGGCCATACCGCCCCTATGCCGCAAGGTGCATGGCTGTTGGCTGCGCTTCTAAAAACGCAGGTAAACACGCTGTTTTGCGTCAAACAAAACGGCCGCTATCATTTGAAACTGCGCCGCTTTACCGATACCTCCAGCTGGAAACGCGGCAACCGTGAGGCTGCCGTCAAAGACGCGATGCAGGGTTTTGCCGACATTTTGGCGCAAGAATGTGCGCAAAATCCGCTACAATGGTTCAATTTTTATGATTTTTGGGGCGAAGACGCCGTCTGAAACCATCACATTCACTCTTTTAAACCATGAAAAAACACATCTACTGCCAACACAGCTTTGAAACCGAAGTTCCTTTTTTTGACGTAGATGCCATGCACATCGTGTGGCACGGCAACTATGTCAAATACCTTGAAACCGCGCGTTGTGCTTTTCTATCTTCCATCGGTTACGACTACAACGAAATGGGACGGCAAGGGTACAGCTGGCCGATTGTGCAGATGAACCTCAAATACATCCGCCCTGCCCGTTTCGGCCAAAAAATCCGCGTTGATATGGACATCATTGAAATCGAAAGCTGCCTGCGTATCGATTACACCATTTACGATGTTGAAACCAACGAAAAACTGACCCGCGCTTCGACTACCCAAGCTGCGGTTTCGCTTTCAGACGGCCTGATGCAGTTTCAAACGCCGGACAGCTGGTTAGAAGCAGTAAAAAGACATCCGACATTTAAGGCCGTCTGAAAAATTTATCGATTAAACAACATATTGCCTGCTTATCAGCATTACCCTTTATAATTTTACGTTTCTGTTTCAGACGGCCTTTATCCTCAATCCACACACACTTATGCTACTGAACCTCAACCGCTTTGCCTTTCCTGTTTTCTTAAAAGAAACCCGCCTGCTTACCGCCCTCGCCCTGCCTATGCTGTTGGCGCAAGTGGCACAAGTGGGCATTGGTTTTGTCGATACAGTAATGGCCGGTGGCGCAGGCAAGGAAGATTTGGCTGCGGTGGCTTTGGGCAGCAGCGCCTTCTCAACAATTTACATTACCTTTATGGGCGTGATGGCGGCGTTGAACCCGATGATTGCCCAGTTGTACGGCGCAGGTAAAACCGAAGAAGTCGGCAAAACAGGAATGCAGGGCATTTGGTTTGGCTTGTGTTTGGGCATATTCGGCATGCTGTTGATGTGGGCGATGATTACGCCGTTCCGTCATTGGCTGACATTGAACGATTATGTCGAAGACACGATGGCGCAATATATGTTCTTCACCAGCTTGGCAATGCCGGCCGCCATGATACACCGCGCCCTGCACGCTTATGCCTCCAGCTTGAACCGTCCGCGCGTGATTATGTTGGTCAGCTTCGCGGCATTTGTGTTGAATGTGCCGCTGAACTATGTGTTTGTTTACGGCAAATTCGGTATGCCTGCTTTGGGCGGCGCAGGTTGCGGCGTGGCAACGGCGGCGGTATTTTGGTTCAGCGCATTGGCTTTGTGGCTTTATATCGCCAAAGAAAAATTCTTCCGTCCGTTTGGTTTGACGGCAAAAATCGGCAAACCCGATTTGACGGCTTTCAAACAGATTTGGAAAATCGGCTCCCCCATCGGCTTGTCTTATTTTCTAGAAGCCAGCGCGTTTTCGTTTATCGTCTTTTTGGTGGCGCCATTCGGCGAGGATTATGTCGCCGCACAACAAGTCGTCATCAGCCTGTCGGGTATTTTGTATATGGTTCCGCAAAGCGTTGGCTCGGCAAGCACGGTACGCGTTGGCTTTTCGCTCGGGCGGCGCGATTTTTTGCGGGCGCGTTATATTTCAGGCGTGTCGCTGGTGTTGGGCTGGATGCTTGCTGCCTGCACCGCGCTGCTCTTGGTCATCTTTCGCTTTCAGTTGGCCGGTATGTACACCAACGATGCAGCCGTATTAGGCATTGCCGCGACTGTTTTATTTTTCGCCTCCCTATTCCAACTGGCAGATGCCACCCAATGTATCGCTTCATATGCGCTGCGCGGCTATAAAGTGACCAAAATGCCGATGTTCATCCATGCCGTGGCTTTCTGGGGTTGCGGCCTGTTGCCCGGCTACCTGCTTGCCTATCATGCCAATATGGGTATTTACGGCTTCTGGACCGCGCTGACCGTTTCGCTGACGATTGCCGCCATTGCATTGGTATGGTGCTTGGAGCTTTGCAGTAAAGAGATGGTCAAATCACATAAGGCCGTCTGAAAAATACAAGCAGTCTTTCTCCAATGATTGCGCCATTTAATCAACGAATTCCTATTTTAAAGTTAAACCCATGCAACCCATCCAATACCAAACCGACCTTACCCCTTACAACACTTTCGGCCTGAAAACCCAAGCCCAAGCATTTGTTGCACTAAAACATTCCGACGAGTTGCGCGACATCGTCCGACTGCCCGAGTTCGACCGAGATACTGTTTTATGGCTCGGCGGCGGCAGCAATATCCTTTTGATGGAGGACTACGCCGGTCTGGTTGTGCATATGGAAAACAAGGGAATACGCGAAATTGAGTGTTCAGATGGCCTGGTTTATATCGAAGCTCAGGCTGGGGAAATTTGGCATGATTTTGTTTTGCATACGGTTGGACTGGGTTTAAGCGGGTTGGAAAACCTCAGCCTGATTCCGGGCACGGTCGGCGCGTCTCCGGTACAAAACATCGGTGCATACGGCGTTGAAGTCAAAGATGTTATCCATAGCGTACGCTGCTTTGATTTGGATACGGACACCTTTGTCGAGCTTTCCAATGCCGACTGTGACTTTGCCTATCGTGAAAGCCTATTCAAACAGGAAGGCAAAGGCCGTTATGTGATTGTTTCGGTCTTATTTGCGTTGAAAGAGCATTTTGTGCCGAACTTGGGCTATGGCGATTTGGCGGCAGCGGTTGCTGAACTGAGCCAAGGCCGAGAAGCAACGGCCAAAGATGTTTCCGACGCAGTGTGTGCAATCCGCAACAGTAAACTGCCTAATCCTAACGTACTTGGTAATGTCGGAAGTTTCTTTAAAAACCCTGTTGTCAGCGCTGAAAAAGCTGCCGATTTGTTGCAGCAATACCCCAATATGCCACGCTATCCGCAGCCTGACGGTTCGGTCAAACTCGCGGCCGGCTGGCTGATTGACCAATGCCGTCTGAAAGGCCATCAGATCGGCGGTGCGGCAGTGCATGACAGACAGGCTTTGGTTTTGGTGAATAAAAACAATGCATCCGCGCAAGATGTCCACCAGCTGGCACAATATGTTTGTAATACAGTATTTACTCAATTTCAGGTAGAATTACACGCAGAACCCAACTGGCTGCCGACTTCATACAGCCTATAAAACAAAGGAGTGTATCCCATGCCGCGCATTGCTAAAGTCAACACTTACACACGAATCATCAATGCCAGCCTCGCCTTGTTTAACGAAGAAGGCGAGCGCAATATCAGCACCAACCACATTGCCGCCCACTTGGGCATCAGCCCGGGCAACCTCTACTACCATTTCCGCAACAAAGACGAAATCATCGTCCAATTGTTCAAACGTTACAGCGAGGCCCTGCTTGTCTACCTTAACGAAGCTGTGTTGCCGTCTAATGTGGAAGACTCCATCAACTACATGGCCGGTATTTATGATGTGATGTGGGAATACCGTTTCCTCTTCAGCGATGTGAATACCCTGCTTGCCCGCAGTGCCGAATTATTGGGCGAGCACAATACTTTTACCCAAGCCAAAGTGTCCCCACTGTTGGTCAACCTGCTGACCCAGCTCAACGGTCTGAACATCATCAGCGCAGACCAAACCGCTATGAACGACCTCGCCGTCAATATGTGGATGGTAACGAAATACTGGTTCGACTTCGACAGCTCCCTGCGCGGTCGCGCCAAGTTGACCGAAGATTCAAAAGTACGGGGCATCAGCCGCACACTCAGCCTGTTGCGCCCTTACCTCCTGCCGGAACACCGCGCTGAATTCGACCAAAAAATCGGCAGCAACCATTAATTTTTCCATACAAAGGCCGTCTGAAAACGTGGCTTTAACCAAGTTAAAGCTATTTTCAGGCGGCCTGTTAATTTTCGGATGCTTTATTTATGCACCTTCCCGATATTTCCATTCTCGGCTTAGGCTATCTCGGCCTTCCGCTGGCGCAAAAATGTTATGAACAAGGCAGTCAGGTAGCCGCCGTCAAACGCAACCTGACCTCTGACGACATCAATCTGCCGATTGAACTCGACATCATCGATTTGAATCAAGACGATATTTTTCACAGTTCGGCCTTGTGGCAAAACCATATCAACAAGCCGACATGGTTTTGCCTGCTTCCGCCTTCGTCATTAAACCATTACGCCGATACCCTAAAAAAATGGATTCAACTTGCCGAGCAATCTAAGGTACAACACATCATCTTTACCAGCAGCACCAGCGTGTATGGCGACCAAGCACGCATATGCGATGAAATTACACCTCCCGATCCGCAAACCGAATCCGCCCGTCAAATCCTCACAATCGAGCAAGCCTTGCTGAAAAGCGCCGTCCCCCATATCGACATACTGCGACTGGGCGGACTTTATTCTGCCGAACGTCATCCCGTTACCAAGCTGGTTCAAAAAACACGCATTCAAGGCGGCAATCGACCCATCAATATTCTTCATAAGGATCTTGCCGTCCAAGTCCTTTTTCAGACGGCCTGCCAAGCAGACGGCAAACGCATCCGCAATATTGTCGAACCCCTCCACCCAAGCCGGGCCGAATTTTATACTGCCGAAGCGGCCAAACTCGGCCTGCCGGCTCCTGATTTCATCGTTGATGACAAAAGCAACGGCAAAATTGTAAATACCGTTTGCGCAGACGGGCTAAGCCTGTAAAATTGCGACTCAACCCATTAATCCGTTTCAGACGGCATTTAGAGTAAACCATGTCCGCCCTATTTCCCCTTATCAACCACCTGATACAGCAAAATCCAGAGCAACAGCGCGAGCTGTCTGAATTTGCAGGCAGCATCATCTGCATCAGCCTGACCGGTTTCAGACTGACCGGACGCATCAGCGAACAAGGTTTTCTTGAAACCGCACACGAAACCGCCGACACCAACATCACATTCCACAACAGCGCCATCCAAAAAATCCTCCAAGGCGGCCAGCCCGGCGTGGGCGACATCAGCCTCGAAGGCGACTTGGTATTGGGCATGTCCGTCCTTCCTATTTTGGGTGGACTGCGCTATTATCCGAGCGAAGATTTGGCGCGTGTATTCGGTCATGTGGCCGCAGAAAGCATCAGCTCGCGCGCCGGCGACATCGGCCGCACCATGAAAAAAATCGGCAAAAGCATTGCCGAGCAAATCAGCGATTTTTCACGCGAACCCGAATCCCCTGTTATCGACCAAGCCACGCTTGCCGCATGGTTGGAAGAAGTGGACAAACTGCGTGACGACGTTGCCCGCCTAAACGAACGCCTCGACCGCCTCGAGCGCGATATCTGGATAGATTAGACACTTAATTTCAGACGGCCACTATCATGAAAAGCCCATTCAAAAACATCGGTATCGTTACGCGTCCCAATACGCCCGAAATTCAAGATACCGTCCACACATTGGTTTCTTTTCTGCGCGAAAACGGCTTCACCATCTATCTGGATGAATTGAGCGTAGAAGAGCACTGCGTCTATATCCAAGATTCCGCCTACTGCGAAACCGTAAACAAAGCCCAGCTGGGCAAATACTGCGACCTCGTCGTTGTACTCGGCGGCGACGGCACTTTCCTCTCCGCCGCCCGCGAAGTTGCCCCGCGCGCCGTCCCCATCATCGGCATCAATCAAGGCCACTTGGGCTTCCTCACCCAAATCTCACGCGACACCATGGTTGAAGGCATCCGCCCCGTACTGGAAGGCAAATATCTGCCCGAAGAGCGCATCCTCATTGAAGCCAGTATCATTCGTGACGGCGAAACCATCGAACGCGCCCTAGCTCTCAACGACACTGTACTTTCTCGTGGCGGCGCAGGCCAAATGATCGAATTTGAAGTCTTTATCAATCAAGAATTTGTCTATACCCAACGTTCGGACGGCCTGATTATTTCCACACCGACAGGTTCGACCGCTTACGCACTTGCCGCCGGCGGCCCCATCATGCAGGCCGGCCTGCACGCCTTCACACTCGTGCCCATCTGCCCGCAATCCATGACCAACCGCCCGATTGCCATCCCTGACACCAGCGTGATCGAAATCCTCATCACCAAAAGCGGCGACGCACGCGCGCACTTTGACGGACAATCCCATATCGACGTACAAAACTTCGACCGCATCATCATCCGCCGCTATCACAATCCCTTGCGCGTCCTCCATCCCACCGATTACCAATACTTCAAAACCCTGCGCCAAAAGCTGCACTGGGGCGAACAATTGATTTAAATACCACTTCAATAAACAGGCTGATCATGAAAACCATTTCCCAAACCTTAATCATCGCGCTGTGCGCCCTTTCCTCCCTCTCCGTCTCCGCGCACGGCATGCACAAAAGCAAACCTTTATCCTTTGAAGAGTTGCCGAAAATCTGCCAGCAATATTTTACCCGCGCAGATGCGTGTTACCAAAAAGCAGGCGATAAAGCATCGTTCCAACGCGACAACACAAAATACCTGCGCCAAATCCTGCCTGCTGCCGACGTAGGCCAACGTGAACGCATGTGCCAAATTGCCATGGATACATTCGCTGAAAAAACAAAAGGCTTAAATTGCGAATAAAGACCTTCCCCTTAGCTCTAGTAATTTTAATTTCATAAAAAGGCCGTCTGAAACATTAGATTGTTTCAGAC
>NZ_CATNVN010000040.1:0-14371 GCF_951230505.1 uncultured Neisseria sp. | reverse complement strand
CACAATGCAAGTCAATACAATGGGCGGATATATTGATTCCCTGGTTCTGAAAGGACGGGAAGTCTTATTTCCGAAAACCAGCGTTCAAGTGGGCGATGACACAAAATTACGCGGCGGTATGCACGTCTGCCTACCCCAATTCGGACCTGACAGCAAAAATCATCTGGCCCAACATGGTTTCGGCAGAACCTCAGACTGGGAAATCCGCCATCAAAATGAATCAGATATCGGCTTGAAATTAATCAGCACAGAAAAAGGCTATGAACACGTCGAATGGTTGCTTGATTACAGCCTGCCTAACGAAAATGAAGCCATCGCCATCCTGACCGTCTGCAATTACGGCGAATCGCCTGTCCGCACGTCTCCAGGATTCCACCCCTACTTTACCGCCGCCGGCACACAATTTGATTTTAACGGCGCACCATACGATGCTGACTATATCTCCCATACCGAATTTGTTTCCTCCGACCAAGATGCACACGTTGCATTTGACGGCTTGAAACTGGATATCCGTACCCACAATCTACCTGTGTACGCACTTTGGAGCGATCGAAACGGCCAATATACTTGTGCAGAGCCAACCGCAGAAGGCAATGCGTTTTTATCCCCTGCCCGAGGCGGACAATTTGTTTCAGGACACAGTAAAAAACGTTACGCCATGAAAATCAGACTGATGGCTTAACCTCCTTTACAAATTCTCGATATTTAAAAACCACCCCGAAGGGTGGTTTTCTTATGGCTTACAGGCCATTGTTATTGATTGCATTCGCAATATCGCGTACCGCTGTTACATACATGCGGCTGTGGTTGTATTGCCATACGGTGTAGAAGTTATTCAGGCCCAAATAGTATTCAAATACGCCAGGACTGGTTTCCAAAGCATACAACACAGCTTTCTCATTATCGGCAACAGCAGCTTGAGGCACAACACCCAAGGCTTTGAAATCTGCGACAGTGCGTGTCAAAGCAGTTTTCTCATCGATAATCGCCTGCAAGTGCGGCGTAATCGTCAGACTGACCGGCACAACCATCTTACCGCCGGTCTGCCAGCCATGCTGTTTCATATAATTGGCGACAGAAGCCGCCACATCGCCGACATTATTCCAAATATCGCGATGACCGTCACCATCATAGTCCACAGCCCATTTACGGTAGCTGGAAGGCATAAATTGCGGCATGCCCATCGCGCCGGCATAGCTGCCTTTGAAGTCAAAGATATTTTCTTTTTCTTCTTTTGCCATCAGCAAAAGTTCGCTCAATTCGTTTTGGAAAAATTCGGCACGGCGTGGATAATCAAAGGCCAATGTACTCAAAGCATCAGCAACGCGGAAGCTGCCCGTATTTTTGCCATAATTGGTTTCGATACCAAGAATCGCCACAATCAATTCGGCAGGAACACCGTATTTGCGTGCTACATCATCAATTACGGCACGGTTTGCCGCATAGAATTGTCTGCCGCCGTTAAATTTGGCTGCACCGGAGTTACCGGTACGGAATTCATACCACGGACGCGAAGTGCTTGGGCGGTACATAATGGTAATAATATTGCCTTTATACACCACGCCATTGAAGAAGTTACGCAATTCTTCCGCACTGAAACGACGGTTTTTCACTTCATATTGGATAAACTGCTGAACATTGACGTTTTCATTAAAACCGCTGCTGGCAACAGATTCAGCCGCTGCATCAAATACAGGGCGTTTTACAGAAGAAACAGGCTCGACAGGTTTTGCCGTATCAACAGCAGGCTTTTGCGGAGTGCCGCATGAAGCCAGAGCCAAAGCAGCCAGACCCATCCCAAAGATTTTGATTTTATTCATAAATAATCTCTTTATTAAATACTATGATAAATCCGAATACGAAAGAATATTCGTCTAACACATCATCTCTCTATGCCAACCGCCATACTTTTTAATCAGCCAAAAATATAGACAACTCGACACCTATTTGCTTCGGCTCAAGCACATAAACAAGGCCGTCTGAAATCCAAGGAAACCCTTGATTTTCAGACGGCCTTGAATGAATCAATTACTCAGCGGCTGCAACAACAGCAACGGTAATTTTAGCAACAGCGTCAGTGTGCAGAGCCACTTCAACTTCGTATTCGCCAACAGCTTTCAATGGGCCGTTAGGCAGACGTACGTTTGCTTTAGCAGCTTGGATACCGGCAGCAACAATCGCTTCAGCGATGTCAGCATTGGTAACAGAACCGAACAGACGACCATCAACACCAGCTTTTTGAGCAACAGTAATGGTTTGGCCTTCCAGTTTTTCTTGACGTGCTTTAGCATCAGCCAAGATTTCAGCTTGTTTGGCTTCCAATTCAGCGCGGCGTGCTTCGAATTCTTTCATGTTGGCTTCGGTTGCACGTTTTGCTTTACCGGCAGGGATCAGGAAGTTGCGTGCGTAACCGTTTTTAACGGTAACGATGTCACCCAAGTTACCCAGACCGCCGATTTTTTCTAACAGAATAATTTGCATGATTTAAACTCCAAAATTATTTGTGTTGATCGGTGTAAGGCAACAGAGCCAGGAAACGGGCACGTTTCACAGCAGTAGCCAACTGACGTTGGTAGTGTGCTTTAGTACCAGTAATGCGGGCAGGGATGATTTTGCCGTTTTCAGAGATGAAGTCTTTCAACAAATCAACTTGTTTGTAATCAACTTCTTGGATTTTTTCAGCCGTAAAGCGGCAGAATTTTCTACGTTTGAATGATTGACGAGCCATTGTCGTTTAACCTTTATATTCTTTAATGTTCTGTATGCGTAGTACCGGCTTGGGGAAGCGTTGGCTGCGTTGCGCCAAAAAACCTTCCGATTCGATGACGGCATCTTGCCGATACTGCCATTCCTCAGCCTGCTTACCTAAAATCCGCGCAGGAATTTCAAATTTGACCAGACATTTCTGTCCGTTTTCTTCCTGCCAAGATTCATGTTGTAACACAACATCTAAAACAGGAATTCCTGCCGGCGTATATCTCAAAGGCTGAACCTGCAAGATACGGGCGGTAAGCTTAATCAGATTGTTCAATCTTATTCGGCTGCTGCAACTTCTTCAGCTGCACCATTCAGCAAGTTTTTTGCTTTTTCGCCACCCAGCATTGGGGAAGCTTCAGTTACAGCGTGTTTTGTTTTGATGGTCAGGTGACGCAGTACGGCATCATTGAAGCGGAAAGCAGTTTCCAACTCTTCAACCACTTCAGGAGTAGTTTCGATATTCATCAAAACATAGTGTGCTTTGTGGATTTTGTTGATTGGGTAAGCCAATTGACGACGGCCCCAGTCTTCCAAACGATGGATTTTACCGTTGGCTTCAGTAATCATGGTTTTGTAACGCTCAACCATAGCAGGCACTTGCTCGCTTTGATCAGGATGAACGATAAACACGATCTCGTAATGACGCATGTTATCTCCTTATGGATGATTAAAAACAGCCTTTCACCATGCGAAGTAAAAGGCAAGGCAAAGAGGCTGAATTTTATCCGCATTTCTTAAAAAATACAAGCCTGAATTCAAAATCCACTTTCTTTTCAATCAAAAAACAACATTAGGCCTTAGGGTTATTTCCTAGCAAACCACTCAACTATCTGCCAAAAATCTGCTAAAATCTGCCCCATCCTAATAAATACAGCATCAGAAGGCACACAATCATGGCTCTTTTGCAGATTTCCGAACCCGGCATGTCCGCCGCCCCCCATCAACACCGCCTCGCCGTAGGCATTGATTTAGGCACAACCAACAGCTTGGTTGCCACAGTCCGCAGCGGCAGCGCAGTCTGCCTGCCCGATTCAGACGGCCGCGCCACCCTGCCTTCGGTTGTCCGTTATTTAGATGGCGAAGTTGAAGTCGGCAAAAACGCCCTTTCTGCCCAAAAAACCGATCCGCTAAATACCGTCAGCTCTGCCAAACGCCTTATCGGCCGTACCCTTACCGACCTCGCACAAGAGGCGCAATACCTGCCCTATCGATTTACACCCAATGAGCGCGTTGTTGAATTAAACACCCGTCAAGGTGCAAAAACGCCTATCGAAGTATCGGCTGAAATCCTCAAAGCCCTTAAATCGCGTGCCGAAGAAACATTAGGCGGCGATTTGGTCGGTGCCGTCATTACCGTACCTGCTTATTTTGACGACGCCCAACGTCAAGCCACCAAAGATGCCGCACGCTTGGCAGGCTTAAATGTCTTGCGCCTCCTCAACGAGCCGACTGCCGCCGCAATCGCCTACGGACTGGACAACGCCTCAGAAGGCACGTTTGTCGTTTACGACTTGGGCGGCGGCACATTCGACGTATCCGTATTGCAACTGACTAAAGGCCTGTTTGAAGTAAAAGCCACCGGTGGCAACAGCGCATTGGGCGGCGATGACTTCGACCATCGTTTGTTCTGCTACCTGCTCGAACAAAACGACCTTTCCAAACTCAACGAACAAGACAGCCAGCTTCTGCTTTCCCTTGTCCGTACTGCCAAAGAAAAACTGACCACTCAAACCGAAGCCGTCATCGAAACCACACTTTCAGACGGCCATAAAGTCCATACCGTCATTACCCGCCAAGAGTTTCACAATCTGACCCAAAATCTGGTACAAAAAACCATCGAGCCCGTCAAACAGGCTTTGAAAGATGCAGGCGTGACCAAGGCAGATGTCAAAGGCGTGATTATGGTTGGTGGCTCTACCCGTATGCTGCACGTTCAACAAGCAGTTGCCACCTTCTTTGGCCAAACCCCGCTGAACAACCTCAATCCCGACGAAGTGGTTGCACTCGGTGCCGCCATACAGGCAAACGTCCTTGCCGGCAACAAAACCGACGGCGAATGGCTGCTGCTTGACGTTACACCTTTGTCGCTCGGTTTGGAAACCTACGGCGGTCTTGCCGAAAAAATCATCCCGCGCAATTCCACCATTCCCACCGCGCGTGCACAGGATTTCACCACTTTCAAAGACGGTCAAACTGCCATGACGATACACGTCGTACAAGGCGAGCGCGAACTCGTTTCCGACTGCCGCAGCCTTGCCAAATTTACCCTACGCGGCATTCCGCCCATGACAGCAGGCGCAGCGCGTATCCGCGTGACCTTCCAAGTTGATGCCGACGGTTTGCTGTCCGTTTCCGCACAAGAACAAAGCACCGGCGTACAGGCGCAAATCGAAGTCAAACCTTCCTACGGCTTAGACGACGGCACCATTACCCAAATGCTCAAAGACAGCATGAACAACGCCGCCGAAGACATGGCCGCACGCGCACGCGCCGAAGCCGTAGTCGAAGCCGAAAGCCTGACCGACGCTGTCAACGCCGCCCTTGAGTTGGACAGCGATTTATTGGAAGCCGAAGAATTGCAACAAATTCAGCAAGACATCGCTGCTTTGCAAGGCCGTCTGAAAGACGGCAAAGCCGAAGACATCCGTGCCTCCGTTGCCAAACTCAGCCACAGCACCGACAACTTCGCCGCCAAGCGCATGAACCGTAACATCCAACGTGCGCTGACAGGTCAAAGCGTTGATAATATTTGATGCCTAAACAGTTTCAGACGGCCTCGAAAGATACAAAGGTCGTCTATCTAAATATCCAAAAACTGAAACGATTTCTTTTATGCGACTCTGGCACCAAACCCTTATCCCCCTACTCCCCCGCGCCCAGCTTTTGGGGCAACACCGCGAATGCGCCGCTTTACGCGGAGCAGGCTGGGGCAGGCCGCATGCGACGGTTAATTACGTTTTTACCCACTCACCCTACAAACTCTACCTGTATCACGCGTTGATTATGGAAGAAATGGAAAAGCGCGGTTACAAACCCGATGCTTTATGGAAAGACCCGCTATATCGCGGCAAAGCCGTTGCCCCATACCATTCGCACGCGGCTGAAACAGCTACTTCGCCGATTTATGTCGAACATGATGATGCTTACTTGGACGAATGTCTGAAAAATTTAAGAAATAAAGGCATCATGTTATAAACCCATTTTTCAGACGGCCTGAATATTGAATATCCAAGGCCGTCTGAAACCACTTTAACCACAACCACTCTTAAACAACCGAGACAATAAAAATGCCAAAAATTACCGTACTCCCACACGCGACATTATGCCCCGAAGGCGCGGTTATCGAAGACGCACCGGAAGGCCAAACCGTCCTTGACGTACTGCTCGACCACGATATCGAAGTCGATCACGCCTGTGAAAAATCCTGTGCCTGCACAACCTGCCACGTGATTATCCGCAAAGGTTTTGACAGCCTGGAAGAACCAACCGAATTGGAAGAAGACCTGCTCGACCAAGCATGGGGCTTGGAAGCCGATTCACGCTTGAGCTGTCAGGCAGTGGTTGCCGATGAAGATTTGGTCGTAGAAATTCCCAAATATACAATCAACCATGCACGTGAAGACCACTAAAACAAGATTGTATGAAGAAGGCCGTCTGAAACCACAAATTCATGGTTTTCAGACGGCCTGTTGCTTATGAGGCAAACTATTTGATATGAGGAAAAATAAAACGCATACGCGAAATCTGCATGGAGGCCACTTTCTGCGTAGCGGAGTAATTTTCAATTTTTTCTTGCATTCTGATTTGATGCATATTGCCATTATAACGGGGAGCAGCATTCTGAGATTTATTTACGGTCGGCAGCTCAGCCTCTGCCTTCAACGCTTCCTCCGCCTCAATCGCCGAAAGTGCTGCCTCATCCCTTACCAAACCGAAACGCTCGATAATGGCATTGGCTTCATCTATATAATGAGATTTGTCCGCGCCATTTTCCAACACCGCATCTTCAAGCACAACCGACAAATGCTTGCCGCAATTTTCGATACGCTCTGCAATACGCGAATAAACCATCCAACGTTTCAACCTCAATGCGCCTGCATCGTCATTGGGCGAAGCGGCATCCAGTTTAATTAAGCCATAGTGCTTACCGTAATACAGACGGAACACCAGCTGCTTCAAACCTTCTGTTTCGTCCAACATCCGATAAAGTTCGCGAACCAACAACAGCAAACGGTCAAATGCACCTGCTTTGGACAGACACTCCGGATCATCGGAAGCGAGCGCGTAAATCAGTTTGGACAGCTTGGCGTTGAGTGCGTTATTCATCTTTTTTCCTTTTATTTTTAAGCGATGGATTGTCTTAAGAGCCGTTCCAAAAAATTTGGTTGCATAGCAAAATGTAAATTTTGCATGGAAACCAAATCATTCAAAACGGAATAGAAAGTATAAAACGGCAGATTGCCGTAAGTTTTAAGTGTCTTGCCGTATTTTAACGCAACTATGCTATTTTGTTAAAAAATAGCGCCATCATTTATCTGCCAATCTTCCGTAAAACAATCTGGCAGTCCGACTTCTTCTTGATTAAAATAATTACTAATAGCCCAAACCCAATAAAGGAACACATCATGAAATGGACAGATACCCAACGCATCGCCGAAGAACTCTACGACTTACACGGCGACAGCATCGATCCGAAAACCGTACGCTTTACCCAACTGCGTGATTTGATTATGGCGTTGCCTGAATTTGACGATGATCCGGCGCGTTGCGGCGAGCGTATTCTCGAAGCCGTGCAACAAGCATGGATAGATGAAGCAGAATAATCTTTCTCCCTTCCCTATCAAACAAGACCTCAGGCTATTTTTCAGACGGCCTGAGGTCTTTATTAAATCTATTCATACAATTTCGGAAAATTTCGAAATTGACTCATGTTAACCTCAAATTTATTATGCAGCCTGACAACAAATAAAAGATATGCAGAAGGTGCATAACCATGAATCACGCTCGAGAAATCGCCGCTTTAAACAACAGCCTTTCTGATTTGAAAGGCGACATCAATGTTTCGTTCGAATTTTTCCCGCCGAAAAACGAACAAATGGAAACCATGCTATGGGATTCCATCCATCGCCTGCAAACCTTGCATCCGAAATTCGTTTCCGTAACCTACGGTGCAAACTCCGGCGAACGCGACCGCACACACAGTATCGTCAAACGCATCAAACAAGAAACCGGCCTTGATGCAGCCCCTCACTTGACCGGTATCGATGCCAGCCCTGACGAGTTGCGTCAAATTGCCAAAGACTATTGGGACAGCGGTATCCGCCGCATCGTTGCCCTGCGTGGTGACGAGCCGCCCGGCTACGAGAAAAAACCTTTCTATGCCGAAGATTTGGTCAAGCTGTTGCGCTCCGTTGCCGACTTTGATATTTCCGTAGCGGCCTATCCAGAGGTACACCCGGAAGCCAAATCTGCACAAGCCGACTTAATCAATCTGAAACGCAAAATCGATGCGGGTGCAAACAACGTTATTACCCAATTCTTCTTCGACGTGGAAAGCTATCTGCGCTTCCGCGACCGTTGCGTGATGATGGGCATTGACGTTGAAATTGTTCCCGGCATCCTGCCCGTAACCAATTTCAAACAATTGACCAAAATGGCTCAAGTGACCAACGTCAAAATCCCAAGCTGGCTGTCTAAAATGTACGAAGGTTTGGATGACGACCAAGGCACGCGCAACCTTGTTGCCGCCAGCATCGCCATCGACATGGTCAAAGTCCTCTCGCGCGAAGGTGTCAAAGACTTCCACTTCTACACCCTCAACCGCAGCGAACTGACTTACGCCATCTGCCATATTTTGGGCGTGCGTCCGCGTTAATAAAACAGACGGCCTCCCCATTCTGATTTACAATATCGAACATTCAGGCCATACCGGCCTGATTAAAAATTCCAACTAGGAGAGTTAACATGACAACATTACATTTTTCAGGCTTCCCGCGCGTCGGTGCCTTCCGCGAATTGAAATTCGCACAAGAAAAATACTGGCGCAAAGAAATCAGCGAGCAAGAATTGCTGGCTGTTGCTAAAGACTTGCGCGAGAAAAACTGGAAACACCAAGCTGCTGCCAACGCTGATTACGTTGCCGTAGGCGATTTCACTTTCTACGACCACATCCTCGACCTGCAAGTTGCCACCGGTGCCATCCCTGCCCGCTTCGGCTTCGACAGCCAAAACCTGTCTTTGGAACAATTCTTCCAACTGGCCCGTGGTAATAAAGACCAATTCGCTATCGAAATGACCAAATGGTTCGACACCAACTACCACTACTTGGTGCCTGAATTCCACGCCGATACTGAATTCAAAGCCAACGCCAAACACTACGTTCAACAGCTGCAAGAAGCCCAAGCTTTGGGTCTGAAAGCCAAACCGACCGTTGTTGGTCCGTTGACTTTCCTGTGGGTTGGTAAAGAAAAAGGCGCTGTTGAATTCGACCGTCTGAGCCTGTTGCCTAAACTGTTGCCTGTTTACGTTGAAATCCTGACTGCTTTGGTTGAAGCCGGTGCCGAGTGGATTCAAATCGACGAGCCTGCTTTGACTGTTGACCTGCCTAAAGAGTGGGTAGAAGCATACAAAGACGTTTACGCTACTTTGAGCAAAGTAAGCGCCAAAATCCTGTTGAGCACTTACTTCGGTTCTGTTGCCGAACACGCTGCTTTGCTGAAATCCCTGCCTGTTGACGGCCTGCACATCGACTTGGTACGCGCTCCTGAGCAACTGGATGCATTTGCTGACTACGACAAAGTTCTGTCTGCCGGCGTTATCGACGGCCGCAACATTTGGCGCGCCAACCTGAACAAAGTTTTGGAAACTGTTGAACCTCTGCAAGCCAAACTGGGCGACCGTTTGTGGATCTCCTGCTCTTGCTCTTTGCTGCACACTCCATTTGACTTGTCAGTTGAAGAAAAACTGAAAGCCAACAAACCTGACCTGTACTCTTGGTTGGCATTCACCCTGCAAAAAACCCAAGAATTGCGCGTTCTGAAAGCCGCATTAAACGAAGGTCGTGATTCCGTCGCCGAAGAACTGGCTGCCAGCCAAGCTGCCGCCGACTCCCGTGCCAACAGCAGCGAAATCCACCGTGCAGACGTTGCCAAACGCTTGGCCGATTTGCCTGCCAACGCAGACCAACGCAAATCTCCATTTGCCGACCGTATCAAAGCGCAACAAGCATGGTTGAACCTGCCTCTGCTGCCGACTACCAACATCGGTTCTTTCCCACAAACTACCGAAATCCGCCAAGCACGCGCAGCCTTCAAAAAAGGTGAACTGTCTGCCGCAGATTACGAAGCCGCGATGAAAAAAGAAATCGCCTTGGTGGTTGAAGAGCAAGAAAAACTGGACTTGGACGTACTGGTACACGGCGAAGCTGAGCGTAACGACATGGTTGAATACTTCGGCGAATTGTTGAGCGGTTTTGCATTCACCCAATACGGCTGGGTACAAAGCTACGGCTCACGTTGCGTTAAACCACCTATCATCTTCGGTGACGTAAGCCGTCCTGAAGCCATGACTGTCGCTTGGTCTACTTACGCTCAAAGCCTGACCAAACGTCCGATGAAAGGTATGTTGACCGGCCCTGTTACCATTCTGCAATGGTCTTTCGTCCGCAACGATATTCCTCGCTCTACCGTGTGCAAACAAATCGCACTGGCTCTGAACGACGAAGTATTGGATCTGGAAAAAGCCGGCATCAAAGTCATTCAAATTGACGAACCTGCCATCCGCGAAGGTCTGCCTTTGAAACGTGCCGATTGGGACGCTTACCTGAACTGGGCCGGCGAATCTTTCCGCCTGTCCTCTACCGGTTGCGAAGACAGCACTCAAATCCACACTCATATGTGTTACTCTGAGTTCAACGACATCTTGCCTGCCATCGCAGCTATGGACGCCGACGTCATTACCATCGAGACTTCACGTTCCGACATGGAACTCTTGACTGCGTTCGGCGAATTCAAATACCCGAACGACATCGGCCCAGGTGTTTACGACATCCACAGCCCACGCGTACCGACTGAAGCTGAAGTTGAGCACCTGTTGCGCAAAGCCATCGAGGTTGTACCGGTTGAACGTCTGTGGGTAAACCCAGACTGCGGCCTGAAAACACGTGGCTGGAAAGAAACTCTGGAACAACTCCAAGTGATGATGAACGTAACCCACAAATTGCGTGCCGAACTGGCTAAATAATGTGAGTTAGATGAAAAGGCCGTCTGAAAATTTTCAGACGGCCTTTTTTTATTTATCAATATTTAAAACATAAAGATTACGACTTCAACAACTTACAAAATCCCTGTCGTTGTATGATGTTCTTCCACTCCTGATGTATACACGTTCTTAGTATGGTGATACACAGTCTCTTTAGTCGTTTCAACAATATGGTTGGCTTCTGACAAGATATCGCTCAATGCCACTTTACTGCCGGTCGTATTCACCTTTTTCAGTGCTGCGCCGTTATGGATATTGCCTTCAGAATATGTATTGATGTCATTCTCAAAGCGCAGCCATGAATCATACAACTTACCTTTAATGTCCGTCATGATTTTGTTGTTGGCTACATTTAAAGATGCTTTGCCCTTAGGATTGGTACTGTGTACGTCTACCAAAGCATCATTCAGGGCACCACCAAGTTTCAATGTGTTATTGGTGATGTTGTACTCTTTGGCATTGCTTTTCAAATAAGCAAATTCGACATAGCCTTCAGATTCTTCACGCACGGAAATTTTGTTGTTGTGAATCGTTACCGCACCATGCATAGCGACATTACCATGGTGTTCTTCCACATAAACCGGTACTGCGCCTTTCATAATCTTGCCGATATCGGCATCATTGCCGCTGATGGTAATGGTACCGCTGCCAATGCCGTTTTTAGATAAAACGCGGTCGTAGGTATCGTTGATGACGGCAATCAGATATTTGGTAGATTCGCCGCTGATCTTGTTGTTTGCCATATTGAGCGTGTAATCCATTTTGCTTTCATGGTTACGGAACTCAATCGCGTAGGTCTGAATATTGTTTTGATAAACCGTCAGATTTTTAATGACATTATCGCTAATATCGAAATAGCCTTTATCAGCCGAGTGCAAATCTTTGTATTGGGTGTTGGTTTGCACCTGAATCCCTGAATACATGTGGTAGTACTTGCCCAAGTCATCATCAACATTCAAACGGAAGCTCGGGTCTTGGATAATGGTATTGCCCGTAATTTTGACTTTATCCATAGAAAACTGGCGGTTGTAGGCAACAATGCCATACAGCCGATCACCCGTTAACACATTGTCTTCAATGACAATGCCTGTACCATCATGCACATCCAAGCCCTTGCGGTAGTTGTGGTCGGTCGTGTTTTTACGGTATGTGATGCCGTAATTGTAACTACCCGCAGCCACAGCCATACCATAACCTGTCCCGCCGTCCGCTTCGTGGCCGTTCCAATCCAAACGGTTGCCCTCGCCGATAAAGTTTTGTTGGAAACCGATCAGCGCACCGGCAACGCGGTTGTGGTGCAGATACGAATCAACAATACGGTTGTTTTCACCCAAAGGCAGCGCTTCGTATTTTTCATCAATTTCGCCGCTTTGTACGCGCGCTTTAAAGGTCAGTTTTTGACCTTTTTCCGTTTCCAAAGAAGCGGTTGACGTAAACATCACACCAGCACGATTGGCACCGGAAACCTCTACTTTGCTGATTAAAGTATTGTCCGCATCGTTCACTAAAATGCCGTTTACCTTGCCAAAATAGCTTAAGCCTTTGCGGTAAAAATCAGGGTTGGTATATTGAACCGACAAGTCGGCAATGGTTTTATTGTTTTGCCCATCAATCAAGATACCGGCAAATTGGCGAATGTCATCATGGTTGGTGTCCGGATTGAACACACCCGTCTGCGCCTTATCAAACGTTACCTTGGTTTTGCCCATCCCCGAACCAAACAAGCCACGCGCGCCGGAGACGGTTTTATCCATCACAATCTGATTGGAAATATAGTAAGTGCCATCCAAGAAAACCATGGCTTTTTCTTTGTGCGCCGCCTCTAAAGCTGCTTTAAATGCCTGAAGACTGTCTTTTTTACCCTGCGCATCGGCACCAAAATCATTCACACGAACGTAATTACCGTACTCTTTAGATTCATACACGCGGTATTTTCCGGATAGTCCTATCCTGCCTTCGGCATGATCGTCAATTTTGTTTGCTTTACCCGAACTGAGGTGTCCGTCGTGACTATTGATTGCTTTTTTGCCGGAAGAAACGCCCGCTATTTTGTCATGGCCGTCTGAATCCTTCAGATTCTTTTTATGGACAATCTCAACGGTTTTTTTTTCTTCGGCAATTCTGTCTTCCGCCTCTTTTTCTTTACGTGCGGCTTCGAGTTTGGCTTTACGCTCTGCAACCGCTTTTTCGACTGCCGCTTTATGCGCTTCTTTTGCGCGTTCGACCGCCTTTGCTTTGGCAGCGGCAGCCTCGGCTATTTTTTTTGCTTTGGCTTCTTCGTAAACTTTTTGCCTTTCAGCCAGGATTTTTTCCATCGATTGATTAACCGACTTATTTACCGGTTCTTTTGAAACAACGTGTTTGCTCGCCACTTTAGGCTCAATGATATGTTTACTGGAAACGCTGCTTACAGAAGCAACGCTGGCTCGTGCGACATGCATTTTTGTCACAAGACCGTCTGAAGATGATGAGGTACTATTTAATCTTGCTGCCTCAGCTACATGAACCGCCTCTCTCGTTACAGTATTTTTACCGCTTAATTGCTTGGGTTCTGGAAAAACCGACGGACTATTCCCAAAATTTTGGGTGTGTATCCATTCTTTTAGAGGAGAAGATGATTCGGAAGTGGTTTCAGGAGTTGAGGAGCCGTGACGAATATGGGTACGGCCAAGAGGAGCAAGTTTATGTGACATAATCAGCGTATTTCCTTGTATCGAATATCGTCCTTTTCCACCGCACAAGTGTGCAACAAAAAAGTTCGATTGAATAAAGAGGTAAGACGGATTCTGTCGTAACAGCAATTGCCTGTATAAGCTGGCCACTTTGAGAAACTCGGCAGCGTTTCCCCTTCTGCCGGTTTTCTGATTGGAAACGGTAATGGTGTTTAGACAGAACCCTTGGATGACTTTTATAGGCAATCTGTCCGCGTACCATGTGTCCGGTTATTTTTGACGGAAATGTATCAGAGTCCCTTTTTAATTGATTAGTTCATCCAAAGTTAAGTTATTTTTGATTTTTATAGCAAAATAAAAATGGTTTTATCTTGCATCTTTTTCCTTTTTGACTTGACAGAGTGAATCCCGCGAAGCCAAAAAGGAGGGAAATTCTAACACGATATGTTTTTAGCATTCCCTATTTAACTAAATTTGCAAAATATACAGAATAAATATCTATAACTGTTTTTAACTTCTTCTAAAAATCAATAAAATTCGATATTTCCAATATGTATTTTTACAACATGCCTGCGCATTATATACCGATTATCTAAAAATACTACCGTTTGTTTAAAAAATTTAGCATTTTATTATCGTTTTCCCCATCAAAAAACCAATAAAAAAAGGCCGTCTGAAAAAAT
>NZ_CATNVN010000039.1:0-14617 GCF_951230505.1 uncultured Neisseria sp. | reverse complement strand
GTCAGTGGATATAGATTATCAATAACCAAGTGATTTAATGCGATATTAAATTCTAATTAAATCAATGAAGTATGAAAATGATATTGTCTGGATTATTCATTTGAAAGCACTATTACGCTATTGAAGGCCGTCTGAAAAATCGGTCTCTTAAAAAATAAACAAACCCTTCCTACCATGACTCCCGAAAAGGAACACAATCATGACCGTCATCAAGCAAGAAGACTTTATCCAAAGTATTTTCGACGCTTTCCAATTCATCAGCTACTACCATCCTAAAGACTACATTCAAGCTTTGTACAAGGCTTACCAAAAAGAAGAGAACCCTGCCGCCAAAGATGCGATGGCACAGATTTTGGTCAATAGCCGTATGTGTGCCGAAGGCCATCGTCCGATTTGTCAGGATACCGGTATTGCGACCGTATTCTTGAAAGTGGGCATGGATGTACAGTGGGATGCCGAGATGAGCGTACAGGAAATGGTTAACGAAGGCGTACGCCGTGCATACACCTATCCTGACAACAAACTGCGTGCCTCCGTATTGGCCGACCCGGCTGGCAAACGTCAAAATACCAAAGACAACACGCCTGCCGTAGTACATATGGAAATCGTAAAAGGCGACAAAGTCGAAGTCACTTGCGCAGCCAAAGGCGGCGGTTCTGAAAACAAAACCAAAGTTGCCATGCTCAATCCTTCAGACAATATCGTTGATTGGGTATTGAAAACCGTTCCTCAAATGGGTGCCGGCTGGTGTCCTCCTGGTATCTTGGGTATCGGCATTGGCGGTACGCCTGAAAAAGCAGTATTGATGGCCAAAGAAAGCTTGATGAGCCATATCGATATTCAAGAGCTCAAAGAAAAAGCCGATTCAGGTGCAGAATTGTCTACTACCGAAGCCCTGCGCTTGGAACTCTACAAAAAAGTAAATGCCTTGGGCATCGGCGCACAAGGTTTGGGCGGTTTGAGCACCGTGCTGGATGTCAAAATCCTTGACTACCCAACCCACGCGGCTTCCAAACCGATTGCCATGATTCCAAACTGCGCAGCTACCCGACACATCGAATTTGAATTGGACGGCTCAGGCCCGGCCAAGCTGGAAGCCCCGTCTTTGGAAGACTGGCCGGATCTGACTTACAGCCCTGACAACGGCAAACGTGTCGATGTCAACAATCTGACCAAAGAAGAAGTGGCTACATGGAAAACCGGCGACGTGTTGTTGCTGAACGGTAAAATCCTGACCGGCCGCGATGCCGCACACAAACGTTTGGTTGATATGCTCAACAAAGGCGAAGAATTGCCGGTAGATTTCACCAACAAACTGATTTACTACGTTGGCCCGGTTGATCCAGTCCGTGACGAAGTTGTTGGCCCAGCCGGTCCGACTACTTCCACCCGTATGGATAAATTTACCCGTCAAATGCTGGAACAAACCGGCCTCTTGGGTATGATCGGTAAATCCGAGCGCGGCGCAGCAACTTGCCAAGCCATTGCCGATAACAAAGCCGTTTACCTGATGGCTGTCGGTGGCGCGGCATATCTGGTTGCCAAAGCCATTAAAGCGTCTAAAGTCTTGGCGTTCCCTGAATTGGGCATGGAAGCGATTTACGAATTTGAAGTCAAAGACATGCCTGTAACCGTTGCGGTGGATAGCAACGGCGAATCGGTTCATGCCATTGCACCAAAACAATGGCAGGCCAAAATCGGTATTATTCCGGTTGAAGCTTGATATTTGACTGAATAATCAAAGGCCGTCTGAATGATTTCAGACGGCCTTTTTTTACTTACAAATAATTCAAATGTTTTCAAACGAGTAAATTTCCTTTTCTAAAAAGCACTTGTCAAAATCAGCGTTTGAAACTAGAATTCACAGCTTATCGAGTCGGAGTGTGGCGCAGTCTGGTAGCGCACTTGCATGGGGTGCAAGGGGTCGAAGGTTCGAATCCTTTCACTCCGACCAAAGAATTTGAAAGAGCCGTTTTAAAAACGGCTCTTTTTTCGTTTGGATGATTTATCTGAATAATGTGTCCAAATAGATTTTAAAACTTAATACCAATGCCGTCTGAAACAAAACCTGCTTTCTCAAAAGCAGGTTTTGTTGTTTATAAAGCAGGCTATTCGGCACTATCTTTCAGCGTATCTTTATAAGTATAAAGATAAGATGCGCCAACAAAGGATGCGCCACCGACGACATTGCCCAGGAATACGGGAATCATGTTGAAGAAAAATTGCCCCCATGTGATGTTTGCGCCTGCCAAAATACCTGCTGGGATAACGAACATATTGGCGACAAGGTGTTGGAAGCCGTTTAATACGAAAATCATGACGGGGAACCAAATGGCCAGCATTCGTCCGGTTGTGTTTTTAGCGGCAAAGTTCAGCCATGCACCCATGCAGACCATCCAGTTACATGCAACCGCCGATACAAAAGCTCGACCGAAATCCATATGAACTTTTGCTTCCGCCACGGCAATGGTTTTTTCTGCCACGCTGCCTTCAATCATACCGACATAGTATCCAAGGAAAAAAGCCATTGCCAGCGTGCCTACCAAATTACCCGTGCAAACGATAACCCAGTTGCGTAGCAGCATTTTGGAGGAAATCCGTCCGGCCAATCTGCCTAAAGACATGATCATCATGTTGCTGGTTACCAGCTCGCCGCCGCCAAGTAGGATGCAAATCAAGGCAATTGGGAATACGGCGGCGCCGAGTAAAGTAGCAAAACCGCTCCATTCGTGCGGAATGCCGCTGACTACTTTCAAATAAGCAAGATATCCGAAGCCGATGTATCCGCCGGCTAAAACGCTCAAGATTGCCAGTGTGGGTATGCTGGATTGTGCTTTGGCGCAGCTTTTGTCGAGAACAACCTGTAAAATTTCCTGTGGGTATAAATCGCGCGAAGCCATGATGTTCCTTAAAGTGGGTTGAGGAGGAAACGTTGTTTTAAAGGTGGTACAAACTGTCGCGGTAGAGTAGTGTTATAGGGAGCCGGTGTACGGTCTTTGTCTTATCAATCAGCCTGAATTAAACCTAAAAAACAGATACTTCGCCTTGCTTTAGCTTAAAAGAAATATTATTACATTTTGCTTCTGTATTAAAAAAGGCCGTCTGAACGTTGAGGTTTCAGACGACCTTGTTTTGATTTTTTAAACTTACAAATGTGCCAGCTTTGCATTGCCTTCGCGAGGAATAGGGCGCGGATTGCCTTGTGAATCGATGGCGACGTAAGTGAACACGGCTTCGGTGACCAGTTGGCGGTCTTCCGTTACCATATCGTTCATCAAAGTCTTAACCCATACCTCGATTTTCAGTTGCAAAGAAGTATTGCCTACGCGGACACAATGACCGTAGCAGCACACGACGTTGCCGACCTTTACCGGTCTGATGAAATTCATTTCTTGAACGGCTACGGTTACAATTCGTCCCTGTGCGATTTCTGCCGCCAAAATACCGCCGCCTAGATCCATTTGCGACATAATCCAGCCGCCGAAGATATCCTGATTAGGGTTGGTATCGCGCGGCATGGCTACCGTACGCAATAAAAGTTGTCCTTCGGGTGCCGCATGTGTTTGTTTGTTGTCAGTCATAAATAATCCTGTCAAAAAAGTGCTATTTTACGCCATTTGTGGCGATAAACCTATGTAGGCCGTCTGAAAAATCAGCAGGTAAAGTGTTACAATCAACCTATTCATCAGACAAAGGAGAAAGCTCATGCATCCGATTCAAGAACCACGAAATAGCGGCCTTTTGCGCGTATCCGACATTCACGAAATCTACTGGGAAGAGTCAGGCAATCCTGATGGCCACCCCGTGATTTTCCTGCATGGCGGCCCCGGAGCAGGCGCATCACCGGCCTGTCGCGGCTTTTTCAACCCAGAGCATTTCCGCATCGTCATCATTGATCAACGCGGTTGCGGACGCTCTAAACCGTATGCCTGTATTGAAGACAACACCACATGGGATTTGGTTGCCGATATTGAAAAAGTACGTGAAATGCTCGGCATTCAAAAATGGCTGGTTTTCGGCGGCTCATGGGGCAGCACCTTGTCGCTGACTTATGCCGAAACCCATCCCGATCGCGTCAGCGGCTTAGTTTTGCGCGGTATTTTCCTGTGCAGGCCGTCTGAAATGGCATGGTTGAACGAAGCAGGTGGCGTAAGCCAAATTTATCCGGCTCAATGGCAAAAATTCATTGCCCCCGTAGCCGAAAACAAACGCCAAGCCCTAATTAAAGCCTACCATGAAATGCTGTTCAGCGAAGATGAAGCTACGCGCCTCAAAGCAGCTAAATCATGGGCAGATTGGGAAAGCTACCTTATTCGGTTTGAACCAAAAGACGTGGATGAAGACCCGCAAGCCTCCCTTGCCATCGCAAGAATGGAAAACCATTATTTCGTGAACGAAGGCTGGTTGCAGGGCGATAAAGCCATCTTGGCAAACATCGACAAAATCCGCCATATCCCAACCATCATCGTCCAAGGCCGCTACGATCTGTGCACCCCGATGCAAAGCGCGTGGGAACTCTCGCAAGCCTTCCCTGAAGCAGAATTGAGAATCGTCCAAGCAGGCCACTCTTCTTTTGATCCTTCGCTTTCCGAGGCTTTAGTGAAAGCGGTGGAGGATATTAGAAGCAAGTTATAAAGGTTAAACAATAATAATGCCGTCTGAAAGAGTTTCAGACGGCATTTCTTTAGTCAGGATAAATGTAATTTAAATATATTTAAGAAATTATATTGCAGTTGAATATTTGCAAGTATATGATTGGTGGTAAGTTACAGTAATAGTATTGTATGCCATGAAATTTACTTTTATAGCACATGTTCGGAAAACTGATAAGTGTCCTCAATCTGTTCAAACCCATTTAGTAGAAACGTCAGAACTTGCAAAAATATTTGCTCGAAAACTAAATTTAGAACCAGTGGGCGAGTTACTCGGACTCATGCACGATTTCGGTAAATATTCCCGCAAATTCCAAAAATATATCCATGATGAAACAGGTTTGTTTAATCCTGATTTGGATGATGAAGAAAGTACACCGAACAGCAGTAAAGTGGATCATTCCACCGCCGGTGCGCAATGGGTTTACCACGAATTGAGAAAGTTTGGCACGGAACAGGGCATCGGCGAATTGTTCGGACAAATGCTGGGTTTATGCATAGCATCACACCACGGCGAAGGCTTGATTGACTGTTTGGATGGAGAGGGTAATCCGAAATGGATTGAGCGGTTTAATAAAACTGATGAACTGACGCATCTGGCAGAATGTGAGCAAAATGCCGATGAAGTTGTTCAGAAAAAAGCACATGAATTGGCAGGAGAAAACCTGATTCGCAGCCTGCTCAAAGCAGTAAAACCGATACTTTCCGACTCAACGACCAATGACAAAATTAAAGAATTCTATCTCGGCTGCCTGACCCGCTTTTTATTCAGCTGCCTGATTGATGCCGACCGTATCAACAGTTCGGATTTTGAACGGGAAGCGCAAAAAGAAGTCCGCCGCTTGACGGAAAAACCTGATTGGCAAATGGCGATTGATCAAGTGGAAGCCAAATTAGCAGGTTTTCAAAACCGTTATCCTATTGACGAAATCCGCCGTCGAATTTCCAGCGACTGTCTAAAAAGAGCGGTCGATTCTCAAGGTATTTATACACTCACAGTGCCGACCGGCGGAGGTAAAACATTGGCCAGTCTGCGCTATGCCCTTCATCATGCGCAAAAGCACAATCTCGATCGCATCATCTACATCATTCCCTATACTTCCATCATCGATCAAAACGCCCAAGCCGTACGCGAAATTCTTGGCGAAGATTGGGTACTGGAACATCATTCTAATCTAGAACCCGAAAAGCAAAGCTGGCAGGACAAACTGCTGTCCGAAAACTGGGATAAACCCATTGTCTTCACCACGATGGTGCAGTTTCTAGACGCATGGTTCGGCGGCGGCACGCGCGGCGCACGCCATATCCATCCGATGACAAATGCGGTGCTGATTTTTGACGAAATCCAAACACTGCCCGTGAAATGCGTGCATTTATTTTGCAACGTATTGAATTGGCTGACGACATTTGGCAAAAGCACGGCGGTTTTGTGTACGGCGACGCAGCCTCTGCTCGGTGAATCGGGTTTGCGGAATTTCCCTGAAGATAAAAGGGAAAGCATTGCTTCACGCGGTTTATTAAGGCTGTCAGAAGATGCTGAAATCATGGGTAAACATCAGGATTTGGATAAATTATTTGATGAGTTATCCCGAGTAGAAATCCAATTTAACGAAAAAGTGGGAGGCTGGAATGTAGAAGAAGCAGGCACATTTTTGCTGAAACAGTTTCAGACGACCCAAAGCTGTCTATTTATTGTCAATACAAAAAAATGGGCGCAAGAGCTTTATCAATATTGCAAGGCGCAAAACGTACCGTCTGAAGCCTTATTCCATCTCAGCACCAACCAATGCGCGGCGCACCGAAAAGCGATTTTTGACACCATCAAAGCTCGTCTGGAAAACAAACAACCCGTTGTTTGCATCAGTACCCAACTCATTGAAGCAGGTGTGGATATTTCTATGGCTTGTGTGATTCGCACTTTAGGCGGGTTGGACAGCATCGCCCAAGCGGCAGGACGTTGTAACCGGCATGGGGAGAAAGAAGGTAAAGGGCAGGTTTATGTATTGAATCTGCAAGAAACTGATTTCACTCGATTCTTGCCTGATATTCAGGCAGGCAAAACCTATGCCGAACGTGTGTTTCACGATTTTGCCGGACAGGATATTTTGCAGCCAGAAGCAATGAAGCGCTATTTTGAATACTATTTTTACCAGCGCAGCGATGAAATGTCATATTCCGTCAAAAACAGCACAACAGGTTCACTGCTGGATTGGTTGAGCGATAACGCACTGAATCCTTATGGCGAAAAAAACAATAAAAGAAGCAAACTGTTGCCACTGTTGATGCAATCCTTCAAAAGTGCAGGGCGCGTTTTCCAAGCCATAGACGCACCGACACAGGCCGTGATTGTGCCGTATGGCGAAGGTGCGGAACTCATTGCCAAACTCTGTGGCGAATGGGATCCGAAAGAAATGCACCGCACTTTGCAAAAAGCTCAGCGTTACAGCGTGAACGTTTTCCCCAACGTTTGGGATAAATTGCAAAAAGAAAACGCCCTGTATGAAACCATTGAAGGTTCGGGCATTTATTATCTGAATGAACGCTATTACAACGATGAATTCGGTTTGTCTTTGGATGAAACAAGCGAAATGACTTTTTACGACTTATAGGAGCAATATGGACAGCAAAATCAGTTTCCGCGTATGGGGGCGGCAAGCCTTGTTTACCGACCCCGTTACCAAAATCGGCGGCGAAAAATTCAGCTACCAAGTACCGACATACGAAGCTATTAAAGGCATTGTCAAAAGCATTTATTGGAAGCCAACGTTGATTTGGCGTATCGACCGCATCCGCGTGATGAAACCCATCCGCACCCAAAGCAAATCCACCAAGCCGCTGGATTGGAACGGCAGCAACACTTTGGCGATTTACACCTTTTTGCAGGACGTGGAATACCAAGTGGAAGCCCATTTTGAATGGAATGAGCATTGGGAAGAGTTGGCAGGCGACCGCAATTTCGGCAAACATATCGCCATTGCCAAAAGAATGTTGGAACGTGGCGGGCGGCAGGATATTTTTCTCGGCACGCGCGATTGCCAAGGCTATGTCGAGCCGTGCACTTTCGGCGAAGGCGAAGGGTTTTACGATGAAATCGATAATTTGGATTTTGGCCTGATGTTCCATAGTTTTGGCTATCCCGAAGAAACCGGAAAGCCCGAATTGGTCAGCCGTTTTTGGATGGCGAATATGCAAAACGGTGTGATTGAGTTTCCAAGTGTCAACGATACAGAAGGCCGTCTGAAAACTCGATTTATCCGCAAAATGCAGCCTGAAAAACCGTTCAAGCGCGGCGAAAACGTCAAGCCTGTGGAAGACGAAGCCAAGGAGATAGAATTATGAGCTGGATGCAGAAACTTTATCGGACGTATAACGAAATTGAGAAGAATCCAAACTTATCGGATTCGGAAAAAGAAAAACTAGCACCATTATGGCACAGCCCGCAAACTGCCCATATTCAAATTACTTTGGATGGAGATGGAAAGTTTCTTGGAGCTAGGGTTTTAACTGATAAACCGATTATCATGTTGCCTGTAACTGAAAGCTCGGAAGGGCGGACAAGCGGTTTGGCCCCTCATGCATTGGCGGATAGCTTGCAATATATCGCAAAAGATTTGGGACTGACTTATCAGAAAGAAGTCATTACGGAAACCGAAGGAAAAAATGGTAAAAAGAAAAAAACGAAAACCAAGCAAGAAGATTTGATTTTCAATTTATATGCAGACCAATTAGATAAATGGTGTGTGACGATAGATAACAAAAAGGTATTGGCAATACAAAAATATGTTCACAAGGGGACGGTATTAGCCGATTTGGTAAAAGAAAAAGTTATTCCCGTAGATGATAACGGCGAGTTGCTGACAAATTGGATTGAAAGGGAAAACAAAGATAAGCAAAAACCTGAATTGTTTAATGTTTTGACTAAGGAGCAAGGGAAATTTGAAATCCGAAAAGCTCTTGTTGTTTGGTCAGTGCAAATACCCGGTGATTTTGTTCCTGAAACTTGGAAGGATAAGGAAGTTCAGCAAAGTTGGGGAAATTATTACCAACAGACTTTAAAAAGCCAATTCTGCACAGTAACGGGAGATGAACAGAAAATTCGCGAAAGTCATCCTGCAAAATTACTTTATTCGGGCGACAAAGCAAAATTGATTTCTTCCAATGATAAGGAAGGATTTACCTACCTAGGTCGATTTGAAGAAGCTAATCAAGCGACAACAATTTCGGCTGAAGTATCGCATAAGGCTCATGCTGCGCTTAGATGGTTGATCGATAGGCAAACTACTGCACGAAATAATGAACAAGTTACCATTGCATGGGCAATTAGCTGTAACCCCGTCCCGTCACCGATGAAAGATATTTCCAGTGAAATTAATTGGGATAATCTGGACATCAGTGCGGTCGAAAATCCTGATGAATTTTCATCACAAACATCATCTGAACAGCCGTCCCCCGATTGGTCTGTAAATATCGGGCGTGCTGCTGCGCAAATCATCAAAAAGAAACTGCATGGCTATCAGGCGGAATTGAAAGCCCACGAACAAATCTCCCTGATTATGCTCGATTCCGCCACGCCTGGGCGCATGGCATTAACTTATTACCAAGAGTTTCTGCCTGCCGACTATTTCGCCAATTTAGATGCATGGATTGACGATTTTTCTTGGTATCAGCGTTACAGCATTGAAGTCCCAAACGGCAAGAAAACCGACAAGCGTACCCAATGGCGCTTCGTCCCGCCATCGCCTTACAGCATTGCCGAAACCGTGTACGGCAAATCTCTGTCCGACACGCTTAAAAAACAGCTTTATGCCCGACTTCTTCCTGTTATCGCAGGCGGAACATCCGTGCTGATTCCCGAAGATTTGGTACGTCAAAGTTTTCAGGCGGCCTGCAATCCTAATGGCTGCGAAAACTGGGAATGGCAAAGAAACATCGGCGTTGCCTGTGCCCTATACAAAGGCTGGCGCGCTCGTCATCACGATTTATCACAACGGAGAACTTACCCTATGAGTTTGGATACCCAAAACCGCTCACGCGATTATTTGTATGGCCGATTAATTGCACAGGCAGAAAGCATGGAGTGGTATGCCTTATATCTACAAAATGGCAAAAAAACACCTACTCGTGCGACTAATGCAGAACGTTATTTCCAACAGTTTGCACAAAGGCCATACAGCACATGGCGAAACCTTGCAAGTGAGAAATTGGTGCCATATCAAAATTATCTAACTAGTCAAGGAAAAGATTTCTATAAGCAGGCTATTGGTGAAATTATGGAGCTTTTCCAAAGGGATGATTATGTTTGTGATGACAAATTAAGTGGCGAATTTCTCTTAGGCTATCATTGCCAAAAAATGGAAAATGCCCGCGAAATTGCCAAACGTAAAGCAGCTAAAGCTAGCAAAGCTAAACCAACAGAAACCAATTAATCTTTTTATGGAGAATGAAAAATGTCTTTAACCAAAAAAATTGACTTCGCCTTAATTCTGAAAGTCACCAACGCCAACCCTAACGGCGACCCCTTAAACGGCAACCGCCCGCGTGCCGATTTCCAAGGATTTGGTGAAATGACCGACGTGTGCCTGAAACGCAAAATCCGCGACCGCCTGCAAGACAGTGGCGAGAGCATTTTTGTACAATCGGATGAAAAGAAAACCGACGGCATGACCAGCTTGGCCAATCGCGCCAAAGACAAAGATGTCGGCTTGGGTGCGGATGCCTTTAACGCTAAAAAAGCCAACAAAGACGATACCGCCAAAAAAGCCTGCGAAAAATGGCTGGATGTGCGCAGTTTCGGACAGGTTTTCGCATTCAGCGGTGATGGCAGCAGTGGCATATCCATCGCTGTGCGCGGCCCCGTTACTATTCAATCCGCATTTAGCATTGAGCCGATTAACATCACCAGCACCCAAATCACTAAAAGCGTCAGCGGCGAAGGCGATGGCACGAAAAAAAGCTCCGACACCATGGGCATGAAACACCGCATCGATCACGGTGTGTACGTTGCCTTTGGCGCAATGTCACCACAACTTGCCGAGCGCACCGGCTTTTCAGACGGCGATGCCGAAAAAATCAAAGCCGTACTGACCAAACTCTTTGAAGGCGACGCATCATCCGCCCGCCCCGAAGGCAGCATGCAGGTGTTGAAACTTATCTGGTGGGAACACAACAGCAAAGCAGGGCAATATTCTTCTGCCAAAGTGCACGGTAGCCTAAAAGTGAATGCAGATGGCAGCTATGAACTGGAAAACCTTGATGGTTTAACTCCGCAGGAAATTGACGGCTTCTAAAACATTCAAAAAAATGATCGCACTTTCAACCGAAAGCCAAAGGGAAAATCAGGACATGCGCCTGATTCCCCTTTCCGCCCTGCAACACTACGCCTTCTGCCCGCGCCAATGCGCGTTGATTCATAACGAGCAGGCGTGGGCGGAGAACTATTTGACCGCGCAGGGCAAGGCGCTGCATGAACGGGTGGATTCGGGCGAGCCGGAAACGCGCAAGGGTGTGCGCTTTGAGCGGACGGTGCATGTGTCGGCGGAGAAACTGGGCATCAGTGGCGTGCTGGATTTGGTAGAAGTAGAAACGAAAACAGGCCGTCTGAAACCTGTGGAATACAAACGCGGCAAGCCTAAACCTGGCCCGATGGACGAAATCCAGCTTTGCGCCCAAGGCTTGTGCTTGGAAGAAATGACGGGGCAAACCGTCTCTGAGGGCGCGCTGTGGTATATGCAAACCCGCCACCGCGTCCCCGTCGTGTTTTCAGACGACCTGCGCGCCCAAACACTCGCCACCATCGCTGCCGTCCGCGAACTTCTAAACAGCGGCAAAACCCCACTGCCCGACTACGGCAAACGCTGCAAAGCCTGCTCGCTGGTGGAGATTTGCCAGCCGGAATTATTGGGGAAACGGGATAGGAGTGTGGGGTATGTGGTTGGGTTGTTTTGGGAAATTTAAATATAGAGGTAATAAACATGGATTTTATGAAAATTATAAATAGAGCAATAGTTAAGTTTTCCAAAACTAAAACTGTTTATTTTTTAGATAGAAATATCATTTCTATAATTAAAGATGCGAATGTAGGGAAAACAATAGATGATCAAAATAAAAAAGATATTTTAAGTCATTTATACAAAATTGATTCTATTAACTCTATTATTACTCCAATGTTCTCTTTATTTGAAGGGCAGTATGGACGTATAGAGTATGATAATGAAGTTATTGATACCGTAGATAAGGAGTTGAATGTATTAAAAAACTTTTTTAAAAAGGCTAAAGTAGATGATTCATTTATAAGTAATTTTGAATTATTTGAGCAAGCTAAAGTTAGTATTGAATATAAAAAGAATGTTGAAGATAAAATAAGCTTTTTAGAAGACATTAATGACTATTTGTATCAGCCTCTATCTTCAGATAGGAAGTCCAATGCAATAGAGAAAATCTTGCACATTCAAGGGGAAAAATATGGTGCTTGTTTTGATAAGCTCAACCCAGTTGTTGTTGCAAGTTTGTGTTGTGTTTATGGAAATGATATTTGCAAAAAAATACTAAAACCTAAAAAGGAAGTAGAGAAGACAAATTACTATAATGCAGTGCTGGATTTTCAGCACTTTACTTTTTTTACTATGCTTGTTGGTCAAATAGAGGGTAAATATAGTAAACAACATAATGCAAATATTCATTGCAAATTTCTATCTGGTGATAAATTCTTAAACGAATTTTTTAACTGGTACAAGGTTAATGAATCATCCAGTTTTTTAGGTAATGGAGAATTCAAAATAAATGCAAAACTTAGTGACAAGGGTATTAGAAATATACCTATAGAATTAAAAGATTTTTTTGGTATTGATATATCAAGCGTAGATGACCAGAATAATTCGTAAAACTAAAAGGCAGACGTAGGTCGGATACTTGTATTTGACAACTATTTGATATTTATGAACTTTAAAATCATTGCTGTAATTTTGAAAATATTTGATTCAAGAATCAGAGCTACCATTTTTCAGGTGGTTCAACCCTGTTAAACACTCAAAAAAGTGCGGTCAAAACCCAAGGAGTTTCCCCCCATGCGCAAACTGCAAAACACGCTCTATATCACCACTCAAGGCAGCTATCTGCATAAGGAGCGGGAGACACTGGTGGTGGAGCAGGAGCGTAAGAAAGTGGCGCAACTGCCGGTGCATTCCATCGGGCATATTTTCTGTTTTGGGAATGTCCTGGTGTCACCGTTTTTGCTGGGTTTTTGCGGCGAAAATAATGTAAATTTGGCGTTTTTTACCGAAAACGGACGTTTCTTGGGACGGCTTCAGGGACGGCAGAGCGGCAATGTGCTGTTGCGTCGGGCGCAGTATCGGGTGTCAGAGCAAAATCCCGTGCCGATTGCGCGCAATATCATTGCGGCAAAGATTCAGGCGAGTAAACGGGTGCTTCAGCGGCAGATTCGCAATTATGGCGAGAATGAGGCGATTCAAAGTACGGTCGATTCTTTGAATATTTCGCTGCGGCAGTTGAAGGGCGCGGCGGAGCTGGACGTGGTGCGTGGTATTGAGGGCGACGCAGCAGCGCGTTATTTCGGCGTATTCGGGAAGCTTTTGAGCGAAAAAAGCGGCTTTACTTTTGACGGGCGCAACCGCCGTCCGCCCAGAGACGGGTTGAATGCGCTGTTGTCGTTTGTGTACAGTATTTTGGGCAAGGACATCAGCGGCGCGCTGCAAGGCGTGGGGCTGGATCCGCAGGTAGGCTTTCTGCATGCCGATCGACCGGGGCGCGACAGTTTGGCGCAAGATATTTTGGAAGAATTCCGCGCGTGGTGGGCGGACAGGTTGGTGTTGTCGCTGATTAACCGGGGGCAAATCAAACCGCAGGATTTTATTACCGAGGCAAGCGGCGCGGTGAGCTTAAAAGCCGATGCGCGTAAGCTGTTGTTTCAAGCCTTGCAGGCGAAAAAGCAGGAGAAAATCGTGCATCCATTTTTAGGCGAAGAAGTGGAAATCGGGCTACTGCCGTATATTCAGGCCATGCTGTTGGCGCGGCATTTGCGTGGGGATTTGGCGGAATATCCGCCGTTTTTAATGAGATAGGTTTGCAGGCCGTCTGAAAACGGACCGGATATTTTCAGACGGCCTTTAAAGCAGCCTGTATATGGGAATACAAAATGCTAATGCTGATTACTTACGATATTTCGCTGGAAGACGCGGACGGACAGGCAAGGCTACGGCGCGTGGCGAAATTGTGTTTGGACTACGGCGTGCGCGTGCAATATTCGGTATTCGAATGCGACATCGCACCCGATCAGTGGGTTGTTTTAAAAGATAAACTCTTGAAAACCTACAACCCTGAAACCGACAGCCTGCGCTTTTATCATCTGGGCAGCAAATGGCGGCGCAAAGTGGAACACCACGGTGCGAAGCCGACGGTAGATGTGTTTAAGGATGTGTTGATTGTGTGAATCGCCAACCTGCGGTTCTCATGAAAGTGCAGCAGGGTTGGCGAACTGGGATTGTTCTTTAACAATCAGTATATTGCGAATGCGGGCGTAACGGAAAAGGCTGTGTTATACTCGCGTTCGCGCTTTTCTTGGGAGCTTAGCGAAATCGGGGCTGCGAAACCTGATGGAACAAGGCTTTTAAGAGAGGCTCCAGCCGCCTTCGGGCGGCTGTGTGTTGAAACACGTTTAAAGAAAAATCGGTTGTAGGTTTCGCGCCCCCAGCCGCCTTCGGGCGGCTGTGTGTTGAAACTGTAGTAGTGATTGACGAAGCGCAAAATATTTTCCCAGCCGCCTTCGGGCGGCTGTGTGTTGAAACGGTAATGGTGATGGTGAGCCAGATTGGGGCGGTCCCAGCCGCCTTCGGGCGGCTGTGTGTTGAAACGGCGTATATAAATCAGCCGAAGAACACACCAAAACCAGCCGCCTTCGGGCGGCTGTGTGTTGAAACTTGATGACCCAAGTTTCACCAACGATTGACAAA
>NZ_CATNVN010000038.1:0-14811 GCF_951230505.1 uncultured Neisseria sp. | reverse complement strand
TCAATACTTGATAGTGTTTCTCAGCACTATATAATATAATCAGCCTGTTTTTTTATAAAAGCAGGCAATTTCTGTTTGTGAAATATGAGATTAAAGTAATCAATTTTTAATTAGTCAAACCCTTATTTATCATAGAGATAGGAAAATTATGGCTCTTTATGCTTCTAAAATGATGCGTGTCGCGGCAATTGCAGCAGCTACTGCGTTGGCGCTTTCCGCTTGCGGCAAAGGCGATGAAAAAGCAGCCGGCCAACAGGCGCAAGGCAGTCAGCAACAGCAAAAACAACCTGCGCCTGAAGTCCGTGTGGTTACTGTGCATCCGGAAACCGTTGCATTGACAACCGAATTGCCGGGCCGTCTGGAATCGTTGCGTACTGCCGAAGTTCGCGCCCAAGTCGGCGGTATTCTGCAAAAACGCCTGTTCCAAGAGGGCAGCTATGTGCAAGCCGGTCAGCCTTTGTACCAAATCGACAGCTCAACTTATGAAGCAAACTTAGAAAGCGCACGCGCCCAGTTGGCGAGTGCGCAAGCTACTTTGGCTAAAGCGAATGCCGACTTAGCCCGCTACAAACCGCTGGTTGCCGCCGATGCCATCAGCCAACAAGAATATGATGCGGCCGTAACGGCCAAGCGTTCGGCAGAGGCAGGCGTCAAATCCGCTCAAGCAGCCATCAAATCTGCCGGTATCAGCCTGAACCGCTCCCGCATTACTGCGCCGATTTCCGGCTTTATCGGTCAATCTAAAGTTTCTGAAGGTACGCTGCTGAATTCCGGCGATACCACTGTTTTGGCCACCATCCAACAAACCAATCCGATGTATGTCAATGTTACCCAGTCTGCCAGTGAGGTCATGAAACTGCGTCAACAGGTTGCCGAAGGCAAATTGTTGGCGGCAAACGGCGCGATTGCAGTGGATATCAAATTTGACGACGGTACGGTTTACCCTGAAAAAGGCCGTCTGCTGTTTGCAGATCCGACTGTCAACGAAACGACCGGTCAAATTACCTTGCGCGCCGCCATTCCTAACGACAGAAATATCTTGATGCCGGGCTTGTATGTACGCGTGTTGATGGAACAAGTGGCAGTGGATAATGCATTTGTAGTGCCGCAGCAAGCAGTTACCCGCGGTTCGCAAGATACGGTGATGGTGGTGAATGACAAGAGCGAAATGGAAGCGCGTGTCGTGACCGTTGCCCAACAGCAAGGTAGCAATTGGGTGATTACAGACGGCCTGAAAGACGGCGACAAAGTGATTGTTGAAGGCATCAGCATTGCCGCTATGTCGGGTGCTAAACAGGTAACGCCGAAAGAATGGACGCCGCCTGCAAGCGCTGCGGCAGCAACAACGGCAGTTTCAGACGGCCAAGCTGCATCCGAGGCCAAGCCTGAAGCTAAAGCTGCATCTGAAGCCAAATAAGGAACGCGTGAATGTCTAAGTTTTTTATTGACCGCCCCATCTTTGCATGGGTTATTGCGATTTTTATCATCGCAGCGGGTATTTTCGGCATTCAAAAACTGCCGATTTCCCAATATCCGTCCGTTGCTGCACCGACTATTACTTTGCGCGCTACTTATCCGGGCGCTTCGGCTCAGGTAATGGAAGACAGCGTACTGGCCGTTATCGAACGTAATATGTACGGTGTGGAAGGTTTGGACTATATGACGACTTCTGCCGACTCCAGCGGCAGCGGCAGCGTCAGTCTGACGTTTACACCGGAAACCAATGAAGATTTGGCGCAGGTGGACGTGCAGAACAAGTTGTCGGAAGTGTTGTCCACATTGCCGTCTACCGTACAGCAGTATGGTGTAACCGTATCTAAAGCGCGTTCCAACTTCTTGCAAGTGGTGATGCTTTCTTCTGAAAAGCAATCCATTGAGGAAATGAACGATTACGCCCAGCGCAATATCATTCCTGAACTGCAGCGTATCGACGGGGTAGGGCAGGTACAATTGTTTGGTGCGCAACGCGCCATGCGTATTTGGGTTGACCCGAAAAAACTGCAAAACTACAACCTGTCTTTTGCAACGGTAACCAACGCACTGGCTACTCAAAATATCCAAATTTCTGCAGGTTCTATCGGCTCTTTGCCGGCGGCTGCAGGTCAGACTATTTCAGCAACTGTGACGGCGCAAGGTCAGCTGAGCACTGCTGAAGAGTTTGGCAACATCATTTTGGTATCCAATACCGATGGTTCTAATGTCTATCTGAAAGACGTTGCCAAAGTCAGCTTGGGTATGCAGGACTATTCTTCTTCCACCCGTTTGAACGGCGTCAACACTACCGGTATGGCAGTGATGCTGTCTAACAGCGGTAACGCTTTGGCAACGGCGACTGCCGTGAAAGAAAAAATGGCGGTTTTGCAGAAGTATTTTCCAGACGGCATGAGCTGGAAAGTTCCCTACGATACTTCCAAATTTGTGGAAATTTCGATTGAGAAAGTGATCCATACGCTTTTGGAAGCCATCGTATTGGTATTCTTGGTGATGTATCTCTTCCTGCAAAACATCCGCTATACGTTGATTCCGACCATTGTTGTGCCGATTTCCCTGTTGGGCGGTTTTGCCTTCATCTCATACATGGGTATGTCGATTAACGTATTGACCATGTTTGCGATGGTATTGGTGATCGGTATCGTGGTCGATGACGCGATTGTGGTCGTTGAAAACGTTGAGCGTATTATGGTGAGCGAAGGTCTGTCGCCTAAGGCTGCAACCAAAAAAGCGATGGGTCAGATTTCCGGCGCGGTGATCGGTATTACTGCCGTGTTGATGTCCGTATTTGTTCCGCTGGCAATGTTTAGCGGCGCGACCGGTAACATTTACAAACAGTTCGCCTTGACCATGGCGGCATCTATCGGCTTCTCCGCATTCCTTGCTTTGACGCTGACTCCGGCATTGTGTGCCACCATGCTCAAGCCGATTCAGAATGGTCATCACGAAGAGAAAAAAGGTTTCTTCGGTTGGTTTAACAAGAAATTCGACAACTGGACACACGGCTACGAAGGCTGGGTAGCCAAAGTCTTGCGCAAGACTTTGCGCATGATGGTTGTCTATATCGGTTTGACTGTTGTGGGCGTATTCCTGTTTATGCGTCTGCCGACTTCCTTCTTGCCGACTGAAGACCAAGGTAACTTGATGTTGAGCGTACAGCTGCCTGCCGGCGCGACCAAAGAGCGTACCGATGCAACTTTGGCTCAAATCACTCAACTGGCGAAATCTGTACCTGAGATCGAGAACATTGTTACCGTTTCCGGCTTTAGTTTTAGCGGTTCCGGCCAAAACATGGCTTTGGGCTTTGTCATTCTGAAAGACTGGAGCGAACGTACTGCTCCGGGCAGCGATGCGACTTCTATTTCCGGTAAGTTGACCGGCATGATGATGGCTACGCTGAAAGACGGTTTCGGTTTGGCGATTGTGCCTCCTGCCATTATGGAATTGGGTACAGGCTCCGGCTTGACGATTTACCTGCAAGACCGTAACAACAGCGGCCATGCTGCATTGTTGGCCAAGCGCAATGAGCTGATTGACAAAATGCGCAAAAGCGGTTTGTTTAACCCAAGTACCGTTCGTGCGAGCGGTTTGGAAGATGCGCCGCAGTTGAAAATCGACATCAATCGCTCTGCCGCAGCTGCACAAGGTATTTCGTTCTCTGACATCCGTACTGCTTTGGCTTCTTCTTTGGGTTCGTTTTATGTAAACGACTTCCCGAATCAAGGCCGTCTGCAACGCGTGATGGTACAAGCTGATGCGAGTGCCCGTATGCAGCCTGCCGATATTCTGAACTTGACCGTGCCGAATAAATCCGGTGTTGCCGTACCGCTTTCTACCATTGCTACTGTTTCTTGGGTAAACGGTATGGAACAAAGCGTCCGCTTCAATGGTTATCCTGCAATGGAGCTTTCCGGCTCGCCTGTTAATGGCGTGTCTTCCGGTCAAGCCATGGCTGCGGTACAGCAAATGGTTGATGAAATGGGCGGCGGTTACAGTTTGGAATGGGGCGGTCAGTCTCGTGAAGAGGCCAAAGGCAGCTCGCAAACAGTCATGTTGTACGCATTGGCCGCTGCCGCTGTATTCTTGGTATTGGCTGCTTTGTACGAAAGCTGGTCTATCCCGTTGGCGGTTATCCTTGTGATTCCGTTGGGCTTGATTGGCGCGGCATTGGGCGTGACCGGCCGCAACATGTTTGAAGCGCTGCTGGGCAGTATTCCGGCATACGCCAACGATATCTACTTCCAAGTCGGTTTCGTTACGGTGATGGGTTTGAGTGCGAAAAACGCGATTTTGATTATCGAATTTGCCAAAGACCTGCAAGCGCAAGGCAAGAGCGCGCTTGAAGCTGCGCTTGCCGCCGCACACCTGCGTTTCCGTCCGATTATCATGACCTCGTTCGCCTTCATCTTGGGCGTGGTACCGCTTTATGTTGCCAGCGGTGCCAGCTCCGCCAGCCAACGTGCGATTGGTACGACCGTGGTCTGGGGTATGTTGATCGGTACGATTCTGTCTGTGTTCCTTGTGCCTTTGTTCTATGTGGTTGTGCGCAAATTCTTTAAAGAAACCGCACACGAGCATGAGATGGCCGCCAAACACGCCGCTGAAGCCGGCATGATTGAAGACGGTAAACACGATTCAGACAAGCACTAAAGCAAAGGCCGTCTGAAAATTTTCAGACGGCCTCAAAATGCTAAAGGATTCTAAAATGAAGAAGATTACATTCAAACCTGTACTGACCGCCGTTGCCGCCGCTGTGGCTTTGTCGGCCTGTACCATGATGCCGAAATATGAGCAGCCTCAAGTTGCCGTGGCCGATACGTTTAAATACGATACTGTTGACGACGGTATCCGTGCCGCTGAATTGGGTTGGCAAGATTACTTTGCCGATCCGCGCCTTCACCGTCTAATCGACATCGCATTGGAACGCAATACCGATTTGCGTACAGCCGCGCTGAATGCGGAAATCTACCGCAAGCAATATATGATTGCGCGTAATAATTTGTTGCCAACCGTCAATGCCAGCGGTACGGGTTCGCGTCAAGGCAGTTTGAGTGGCGGCAGCGTCAGCAGCCAATACAGCGTGGGTTTGGGCGCAGCCTCTTATGAGCTTGACCTTTTCGGCCGTGTCCGCAGCACCAGCGAAGCCGCGTTGCAAGGTTATTTCAATGTGGCCGCCAACCGCGATGCTGCCCATCTGACCCTGATTTCTACCGTTGCCAAAGCCTATTTTAACGAACGCTACGCTGAAGAAACCATGGCATTGGCTCAACGCGTGTTGCAAACCCGTGAAGCGACGTACAAGCTCTCGCAATTACGCCATAAAGCCGGTGTGATTTCCGCCGTTGATTTGCGTCAACAGGAAGCGTTGATTGAATCGGCCAAAGCCGATTACGCATCCGCGGTAAAAAACCGCGAGCAAGCGCGCAATTCCTTGGCTATGCTGATTAATCAACCTTTGCCCGAAGACTTGCCTGCCGGTCTGCCTTTGAGCAAGCAGTTCAAAATGACCAAACTGCCTGCCGGTTTGAGTTCGGACGTGTTGCTCAACCGTCCGGATATCCGTGCGGCCGAACATGCGCTCAAACAAGCCAATGCCAATATCGGCGCGGCACGTGCGGCCTTCTTCCCACGCATCAGCCTGACCGGTTCGGTCGGTACAGCTTCCGGCGAGTTGAGCGGCCTGTTTAAGAGCGGCACAGGTATTTGGGCTTTTGCACCGTCCATCACCCTGCCTATCTTTGACTGGGGCACAAACAAAGCCAATCTTGACGTAGCCAAACTGCGCCAACAGGCACAAATCGTTGCTTATGAAGCCGCTGTTCAATCTGCATTCAAAGACGTTTCCAATGCGTTGGTTGCACGTGAACAGCTGGATAAAAGCTATGCCGCTTTGAGCAAACAAAGCCGCGCCTACAACGACAGCCTGCGCCTCATCAGCCTGCGCTACAAACATGGCGTATCCAGCGCATTGGATTTGCTGGATGCCGAGCGCAGCAGTTACAGCGCGGATACTGCTCTTTTGGCCAATCAGCTGACCCGTTTGGAAAACCTTGCCGACTTGTATAAAGCACTTGGCGGCGGTTTGAAACGCGAAACCAAAGCTGCTGAATAAATATTTTCCTTCTAAAATCAAAAGGCCGTCTGAAACATTTGGATTTCAGACGGCCTTTTTGTTATGCGGTAATTCTAAGCTTTTAATTTCTCGCTTAAAGTGGCGACATAGGCTGCGCGTTCGTTACGGCTGGCTTCTGGCTGGTGTGTGTTGAGCGAAGACCATTTGCGGTTGCTGCGCGCTTTGTTGAGTTCGCTTGGCAATTTGGCCGCATTCCAGGGCGCTTTGCGTTCTTTTAGCTCGATGTGTGATTGAGCCGCATGGCCGCGCGTTTGTAAGACGTGCAACAAATCCAGTGCGCGTGCGGCGAGCAGGGTAAGGGTTTCCGGATCGGTATGCAGGGTTTGCCTGCCGTTGATTTTGTCGGTGATGTCTTGGGCATTGGGCAAAATGCCGCCCAACAGGCCGCCGATGGCCGTACCCAAACCAAGTGAGCCGCCAAGCGTGGCAATATCCAAGCCTAAGCCGATGAGTACACCTGCGGTTGCGCCGGTACCGGTACGGATGCCGTAATGTTTGAGCAACTCGCTGTCAAACGGATCTTGTTTGAAGGCTTTGGGCATCCATGTGCTGTCGCTGCCGACTTCGTAATGATAGAAGCGGTAAAGTGTGAACAGGCGTTGTTGCATTTGCCTCTCGAGTTGGCGGATTTCCGATTGCATGACTTCCAACGTCGGGGTAGGGTCGTCGTTTTCGGCAATTTCTTGGGTGAATGCGGCGGCATCCAGCAGAAAATCGGCAATTTCACGGCGCGCTTCCGTATCCAGCCGTTGCCACTCGCGACGGCGCATATTGATGAGGCGGTCGAGGATGTCGCGCTTAGGTAACATGGTGGCAAGGTTGTCCCACAATCGGATTTCGCCTTCAAAGTCAAACGCAACGGTATCGAAACCGGCGTAAACATGCAGGTTTCTGCGGGCGAGCATATTGGTCCAAGCGGTCAGGTCTTGATTTTGGGTGAAGTTGAACACAGGCATGATGGGCTTGGCGCACCAAGACAAAATGGTCAGCTCGTCTTTGTATTTGTTAAGGACGGGCTCCCGTGCATCGATGACATACATGGCCATGTCGCTTTGTATGACTTGGCGCAGCACTTTGGCCTCTTGGTTGAATTCGTGATGCGCTTCATGGTTGCTGAGGAATTGCTGAATGCGTTCGATACCGTCATCGCGTGCGGATGTGTGGGTTTCCAGCCAGTCCAACACGCCGCCGGCATCTTCGAGACCGGGGGTGTCGTAGAGGCAAACCAAGCTGTCGTCGCCATCGTTGATGAGGGCTTCTTCGACATGGCGCGTGGTCGAGGGCGCATTTTTTACTTCGCCGAAGGTGCTGTCGCGCAAAAGCGTGCGTAAGAGTGAGGTTTTACCTGTGTTGGTATGGCCGACGACGGCAAGGGAAAGTGGGGTGGTCATGGTCGTGGGTTGGGACGGATATGGGCTATGAATGTGTGAGTATGGGGCTGTTTGCCTGTAGTGGCAATATGTGTTTCAGACGGCCCTAAATTTTCTTTATATATGGGCGAAAATAGCCAGAAAAAGAGGGGAATAGCGGATTTGTTGTTTTTTGGCAAAATGCTTGAAAATAGGTAGGAAAACAGTTGACAGTCGGGTAGAAGGCTAGGATAATTCGCGCCGTTGAGTTGCTTGATGCAGCTTGATTTTTCTCCTCTATTTCTCCTTTGTAGACTTGGCGCATATCGAAACGGTATGCGCATTTTTTTGTCTATATTGAAACATGATTACATTTAAGTTCTGTAAATTGGATAATTAAGAAACTTTACAAGAAAAATACTTGCACGGTTGAATCTCTTGTTGCATAATTCGTTCCGTTAGCTGGTTCGAGTAGTCAGTTAATAGTTTCTCCTCTATTTCTCCTTTGTAGACTTGGCACACATTCTATCGGATGTGTGCATTTTTTTTTGCCTGTTTAAAACAAAGGCCGTCTGAATGTTGTAATATTTCAGACGGCCTCTGTTGGTTGAATGGAATTAGATGTCTAATACTACTTCTTCTTTGACTTCTTCCATTACGACATAGCTGCGGCTTTCGGCTGCTGCCGGCAGTTGCAGCAGGATATTGCCGAGCATATCGCGATAGGCGGACATATTGGGCAGGCGGACTTTGATGAGGTAGTCGTATTCGCCGGAGACCAAGTGGCATTCCAAAATTTGCGGAATCTTCAGCACTTCGCGTTTGAAGTCTTCAAAAATATTGCCGGATTTGGAACGCAGTTTCAGTTCGACAAAGACCAAGAGGCTTTGACCCAAGGCATGAGGATTCAGATGGGCGTGATAGCCGGTGATAAGGTTGTCGCGTTCCAAGCGGCGGACGCGTTCGGTTACCGGCGTAGTGGAGAGGCCGACTTTTTCAGCCAATTCGGTCATGGGGATGCGTGCGTTTTGTTGCAGGAGCTTGAGAATTTTTAAGTCGGTTTTGTCGAGTTCTTTCATGGTCTTGATATCTGTCGTTTTCATTTGGATTGAATCATAACCTTAAAACAGGCTGAGAAGAAGCATAAATGTCTAAAGGCGCGCATGAGGTCTAAATTATGAATAGATTATTCTTGTGTATTTCATGGAATCCTGTGTAGTTTTTGACCTATAATATTTGCTTCAAAGTAATAGGGCAGGCCGTCGAAACGGAATGCCGATAAGAGGAATACATTATGCGTCCGCTCAATGCGCAAATCCGTTTGGATAATTTACGTCAAAATTATCGTTTTCTCAAAGAGTTGCATGGCAATAAATTGTTGGCTGTGATTAAGGCCGATGCTTACGGGCATGGCGCGGTCAGATGCGCACACGCGTTGGCGGATATTGCCGACGGCTTTGCGGTGGCAACGGTAGATGAAGGTGTGGAGCTGCGCCAAAACGGCATTAAAAATCCGATTGTTTTGTTGGAAGGCGTGTTTGAGGCTGCGGAGTATGCGGATGTTGACCGTTATGATTTGTGGCCGGCAATCGGCAGCCAATGGCAACTGGAGGCGTTTGTGCATCATGAGTGGCAACGTCCGACAACCGTATGGCTGAAAATGGACTCGGGTATGCACCGTGCCGGTTTCTTCCCGCATAATTATGCTGCGGCCTATACTGCATTGGAACAATCCGAATCGGTTGGAAATATTGTGAAATTCAGCCATTTTGCCTGCGCGGACGAGCCGGAAAACGGCATGACCGAAATGCAGCTTGAAGCGTTTGATTTGGCGTGTGAGGGTTTGGAAGGCGAAGAGAGCTTGGCCAATTCCGCCGCGATTTTGAACGTGCCTGAAGCGCGCCGCGATTGGGGACGTGCCGGTCTGGCTTTATATGGTATTTCGCCTTTCGGCGGCGTGGATGAGCGTTTGAAACCGGTTATGCGCCTGACTTCCCGCGTTTTCGGCGAGCGCGTGTTGCAACCGCATTCTCCGATTGGCTACGGCGCAACGTTCTACACCAGCAAATCTACCCGTGTCGGTTTGATTGCCTGTGGCTATGCCGACGGTTATCCGCGTCGCGCTTCCACTAATTCTCCTGTGGCGGTGGATGGCAAACGCAGCCGTATTATCGGCAGGGTATCTATGGATATGATTACGGTTGAGCTGGAAGCCTCGAAAGAGGGTTTGGGTGCGGAAGTCGAGCTTTGGGGCGATGTGATTAATATCAATGAAGTTTCCGAAGTTGCCGGTATGATTCCGTACGAAATTCTCTGCAATATCAAACGTGCGAAGTTTACTTATATCGAGTAAGCAGTAAAAGATGAGGCCGTCTGAAATGTGTTTTCAGACGGCCTTTTTATTAGCTGCAATTAAAACGATTCGTCAGCGCGTAAATAACGCCATTTGCCCGGCGGCAGTCTGCCGAGTTTGACTTTGCCCATGCGGATGCGTTTCAAACCAACGACGCGCAGGCCGACCAGTTCGCACATACGGCGGATTTGGCGTTTTTTGCCTTGTCGCAAAATAAAGCGCAACTGGTCTTCGTTTTGCCATTCGACTTTGGCGGGGCGCAATTTTTCTCCATCCAAACTCAAGCCGTGGTTGAGCAGGGCGAGGCCTTTGTCATCCAGTTTGCCACGGACGCGGACGAGGTATTCTTTTTCGCTGCTGCTGTTTTCACCAATCAGTTGCTTGGCAATGCGTCCGTCCTGGGTGAGTACCAACAATCCGACGGAGTCGATATCCAGGCGGCCGGCAGGAGCTAAGCCGAATTTGTGCTTTTCGCTGAAAGGGATACGGCTGTCGTCGCCTTCCCAATGGTTTTCGGCGGTAATGAGTTCTGCGGCGGATTTATAGCCTTTTTCTGCCTGCGCGCTGACGTAGCCGACGGGTTTGTTCAGCAGGATGGTTACGCGCGCTGCTTGTTTTTCATGGGCTTGTTTGTTGAGGTCGATGCGGTCGCGCTCGGTGACTTTTTGACCGAGTACGGCAGTTTGGCCGTTGACTTTGACCCAGCCTTGCTCGATGTAGCTGTCTGCCTCGCGGCGCGAGCATAAGCCCAATTGCGCCATGCGTTTGGAGAGGCGCATGGTTTCGGAATCGTTGTTTTGCATGGTATGGCAATATAGAGAAATGGGAATATGGAATATCGGATTATAGCATTGACCGTTTGTCAGGCCGTCTGAAAACTGAATATTTGGGTTTTCAGACGGCCTTTCGTTTGCTATATGTTAAGGAATATTTGGTTTTGAAGTAAAAAATGAAGGGTATATTGTCTGTTTGTGTTAACCTTACGGACGAACTAATCATTTTGTTTTCAGTCGAATTGGGGTTGAAATGACATTTCACTCACGAAATCATGAAGACTATAATGACTGGTCTTTCTGAAGCGCATTAAGGCAGTTTGTCGCTAAAGCAAGCCTTGGTGCATCACGTTTTAAGGATAAATCAATGAAATCGCTCAAATCATTTTTGATCTGGGGCATTGTGGTTTTGGTAGGCTTGGCCTCCTTTACTACTTTAGCTCTCAGCCGTGGCGAGCAAGTCAGTGCGATTTGGATGGTTACGGCCGCCATTTCGGTATACTGCATTGCCTACCGTTTTTACAGTCTTTACATTGCCAACCGTGTGATGCAGCTTGATCCTAACCGTCTGACTCCGGCAGAACGCCACAATGACGGCTTGGACTATGTTCCCACACATAAAGGCGTACTGTTCGGCCACCACTTTGCTGCTATTGCCGGCGCAGGCCCTTTGGTTGGTCCTGTATTGGCAGCGCAAATGGGTTATTTGCCCGGTACTTTGTGGATTATCTTCGGCGTGGTATTTGCCGGTGCCGTACAGGATATGATGGTACTGTTTGTTTCTATGCGTCGTGACGGTAAGTCTTTGGGCGATATCGTAAAACAAGAACTCGGTACCGTCCCGGGCGTGATTGCATCCATCGGTATTTTGATGATTATGGTCATCATTATGGCAGTGTTGGCGCTGATCGTTGTGAAAGCATTGGTTCACAGCCCTTGGGGTACGTTCACCATCGCAGCAACTATGCCGATTGCCCTGTTTATGGGTATCTACACCCGTTATATCCGTCCGGGTAAAATTGGCGAGATTTCCATCGTCGGCTTTATTTTGCTGATGTTGGCCGTGATTTACGGTGAAGATGTTGCCCGCAGTTCCTTCGGTCACTGGTTCGACCTTGACGGCATTCGGCTGACTTGGGCGATTATGATTTACGGTTTCGTGGCTTCCGTATTGCCGGTTTGGCTCTTGCTGACTCCGCGTGACTATCTGTCTACTTTCCTGAAAATAGGTACGATTGCAGCTTTGGCTTTGGGTATCGTTATTGTTAACCCGACTCTGCAAATGCCTGCAGTTACCCACTTTATTGACGGTTCAGGCCCGGTATTCTCTGGTGCATTGTTCCCATTCTTGTTCATTACCATTGCTTGTGGTGCGGTTTCAGGCTTCCATGCGCTGATTTCTTCAGGTACCACGCCAAAAATGGTGGAAAACGAAACCCACGTCCGCATGATCGGTTACGGTGGCATGATTATGGAAAGCTTTGTGGCCATTATGGCTCTGGCTGCCGCCGCTTCGCTTGATCCAGGCGTGTACTTCGCGATGAACAGCCCGGCCGCGCTGATTGGTACAGATGCCAACACAGCTGCCGAAGTCATCACCACTAAACTGAATTTCTCTGTTGATGCCGCAACTCTGTTGCATACTGCTAAAGAAGTGGGCGAAAACACCATTCTGTCCCGTGCAGGCGGTGCGCCAACCCTTGCAGTCGGTATGGCACACATCATGAGCCGTCTGATTCCGGGTGAAGCCATGATGGCATTCTGGTATCACTTTGCCTTGCTGTTTGAAGCCTTGTTCATCTTGACCGCGGTTGACGCCGGTACACGCGTTGCCCGTTTCATGATTCAAGACTTGGGCAGTATCTTCTACAAACCATTCGGTAATACCGACTCTATCCCTGCCAACTTGGTTGCAACATTCTTTGCCGTGGCATTGTGGGGTTACTTCCTCTATACCGGCGTAACCGACCCTCTGGGTGGTATTAACTCGCTCTGGCCGTTGTTTGGTATCGCCAACCAAATGCTTGCAGGCGTAGCGTTGATTATGTGTACCGTCGTATTGGTGAAAATGAAACGCGACCGCTATGTTTGGGTAACTTTGGTTCCTGCTGTCGGCGTATTGTTTGTAACCTGCTATGCCGGTTTGCAAAAACTGTTTCACAGCGACCCACGCGTCAGCTTCTTGGCTCACGCAGGCAAATACCGCGATGCCTTGGCTTCAGGCAAAGTCCTCGCTCCTGCTAAAGACATTGGCGAAATGTCACAAATCATCTTCAACGACCAAATCAATGCCGGTTTGACCGCTTTGTTCTTGGCAGTTGTCGTGATTGTTGCTGTGTACGGTTTCCGTACCGCCATGAAAGCCCGTAAAGTCGGTTGGCCAACTGCTAAAGAAATTCCAGCAGTGTACCGCGACGGTAAACAGCCGGAGGCTCAAAGTGAAGCATAAGCTTGCCTCTTGGTGGAAAACCATCAAGTTGACAGCGAACTTGATGGCGGGTGTCCCAGATTATGAAAATTACGTTGCCCGTCAACGCAGACATAATCCCGACGCACCGGTCATGACCGAGCTACAATTCCAAGACTACTGCCGAAAACGCCGTTGCGGCAGCAACGGTGGACGCTGTTGTTAATGAAGGCATAAAAAGGCCGTCTGAAAATATTTTCAGACGGCCTTTCATTATGGAATATCAATAAACATCAAAGATTTTGTCTTGTCATCAATATTTAATCGAACAACTTGCCACTATTTACTCTTCTTCGAGCAGTACCAGCGGACGCTTTATTTTTCTGAGCTCTTCCACCTCGTCTAACAGCCGCATAATCAGCCCCAATGCGGGAATGCCGGCTTCAAAATCACGGCTTAAGCGTTGTGCGCGACGGATGCGGGCAAGATGAAAACCACTGAAGGTGCTTTTTTCGGGCGCACCATCGATGCTGATGATGTCTTCTGCTATAAGTTCCAACAGCCAATCACGACGGCAGCGGCTGGCGGCAACGATTTCTTCAAAAGTAAGGGTAATATCGGAGGACTGAATCATAATTTATCCTTTCTCTTATGCTTGTTTCGCGGCAAAGTGTTCGGCCAATTTTTCCCATGCGGCACGGTCGGCTTCGCTCTCTACTGGCGGAACATTAATGCGGATATTGAGATAAAGGTCTCCGGCTTCTTTTGCAGGAATACCTTTGCCTTTGAGGCGGATGCTTTTACCGCTTTGGCTGTTGGCAGGCAGATTGACCTGCAAGCGGCCTGAGGCGGTAGGGACGATGATTTTGCCGCCCAATACGGCTTCCCAAGGTTTGACATCTATTGTTTGATATACGTCTTTCCTGTTTTTGACGTATAAATCAGGTTGGTCGTGGAACTTGATTTTTAAGTACAAGTCACCGTTTTCTCCACCGTTATATCCCGGCAAACCTTGACCGGCCAAACGGATTTGTTGGCCTTCTGCAATGCCTTTGGGGATTTTGACGTTGAGGGTTTTATTTTGATAAACCGCACGTCCGTATTCGTCTAGAGTCGGCACATTCAAAGTCATGCTACGTTCTGCGCCAACATACGCTGCGTAAATATCAATACTCAATTCAGCATGTTGATCCTCGCCTTTTATTGGGCCGCGGGGTTGCTCGGAACGAGTGTGGGATTGGCGGAATGATGAAAACAGATCTTCAAAATTGAAGTCTCCCGCTCCGAACGGTTCGCCTTCATGACGTTCATAGTGGAAGCCGCCACCGTTAAATCCATTGCCAAACGGATTGCCGCCTTGACCGAACGGATTGCCTCCGGCGCTGCGTCCGTAAGGATTAGCCAACATTTCATCGTATTCGGCCCGCTTTTCTTTGTCGGAAAGCGTTTCGTAGGCACGGTTGATTTCTACTGTACGTTCGGCTGCGTCAGGTTCTTTGCTGACATCGGGGTGGTATTTGCGCACCAGTTTTCGGTAGGCTTTTTTGATTTCGGCCTCATCCGCATCTTTGGCAACGCCTAGTATTTCATAATAGTTTTTTTCTGCCATGTTATTCCTTTGACTGTTAATATACAAAATTCTTATGGTATTAATAATTGAGGGTAGGTATTCTAAAATCAAGGGCGTTAGAAATAAAATTCTCTATTTTTGACAATGATTAATGGATAATTTATTTCTTTGTTTCTAGAGAAATAGAAAATATAAAGGCCGTCTGAAATACGGTTTTTCAGACGGCCTTTATCAA
>NZ_CATNVN010000037.1:0-15096 GCF_951230505.1 uncultured Neisseria sp. | reverse complement strand
CACGATACCGGTTACCACAATACCTAAAGGCGCAGAACGGTTCTTGCCCAGTGCAAGGTAGCCTGTGGCAGCAGATGCGGCTACGGTCAGCGCATAAGGGAATTGCGAGGTAACGTGGTCGATGTGGTTACAGTGTGCGCCGGTAGAAGAGAGGATGGTGGTATCGGAAATTGGCGAGCAGTGGTCGCCAAATACGGCACCGGCCATTACGGCAGACATGCAAGGGATAATCAGCGAAGGTTCGACTTTGACGGCCATGGCGGCGGCAATCGGCAACATGATGCCGAATGTGCCCCAACTTGTGCCGGTAGCGAAGGCCATCACGCCTGCGAGCAGAAACAAAATCACGGGTAGGAAGCCTGCGTGGATATTGCCTGCCACCAAAGTGGAGAGGTATTCGCCGGTGTGCATCTCGCTGACAACGGTGCTGATGATCCATGCCAAAATCAAGATGGTAATGGCACCGCGCATAGAGATGATGCCCTGCCAAATGGCTTTAGGGTAATCGTTGGTTTTGATGGTGCCGATGGTGCAGAGGATGACGGCCAATACACCGCAAGTACCGCCGAATACGAGGGAAGTGTTCACGTCGGTATTTTCAAACGCGCTGAGCAAAGAGAAGGTTTCAGAAGCTTGCGCACCAGTATAAATCATGGCGGAAACAGTGGTGACGATCAGTACCAAAACCGGCACAATCAGTGCAAATACACGGCCGTTGGGATGGCCTGTTTCAACGGTTTCATCATGAATTTCATTCAAAGCGGCGCGTTCCAAACGAGCCATAGAGCCGATGTCGAAGGAGAACCAGGCAACGACAAACACCATAATCAACGCGAAGACAGCGTAGTAATTCATCAGGCTCATGGCCACGAATGCGCCCATCGGTGTGTAGTCTGTGATGTTGTAAGTCACCAAAAGGCCGGCCAAAGTAGCGATAATCGATGCGCCCCAGCTGGATACCGGCATCAAAACGCACATCGGCGCGGCAGTGGAGTCTAGGATATAAGCCAGTTTGGCGCGGGAAACTTTGAATTTGTCGGTCACAGGGCGAGCAATCGCACCGACGGCAAGACTGTGAAAATAGTCGTCAATAAAGGTAACAAATACCAGACAGGCGGTCAGCAGCTTCGCACCGCGACGGCCTTTGATGTGCTGTTTTGCCCAATCGGCAAATGCCTGATTACTGCCGGAATGCGTCAGCAGGGAAGTGAAAATCCCCAAAAGCACCAAAAAGAGCAGGATTTTGGGTTTGCCCAAAGACCAATCGCCGTCCGCCCAAGTCAGGCTGACCGCCATGTCTTTTAAGTGAACCAAAGCATCGAGTGGATTGCCACCTACCAGTAGGAATGAGCCGACGATAATGCCGACACCTAAGGACAGTAATACACGGCGCGTTGCAATGGCCAAGGCGAGCGCAATGGCTGCCGGGACGATGGATAAAATAGAATTTGAATAATTAATAAGTTGCATAATTATATTGTATATAAGCGGTGAAATATTTTCAGACGGCCTAAACTGGAAGACGGATAACAAAATACCCACCGCCTCTGACAGATGGGTATTTTATCATCTAACACATCATCATGCTGTCTGAAAAATCGGACTACTGCAGATTTAGCGCGAGGAACAAAGTATTGCCTTCGCGTTGTACCAAAAGCGGTACGTTTTTGCCTGAGCTTTCCAATGCGCTACGGAAAGTGGATTCGTCATTGACGCTGATTTGGCTGACGGCAATGATTTCGTCGCCGCGTTTGAGGCCGGCACGTTCGGCCGCTCCGCTAACGCGCAGAACGATTAAGCGTTGTTTGCCGTCTGCGTTTTCAACTTGCAGGGTAACGCCTGCATTTTCAACGGTAAATCCGTCATGGCCGCCGTCGTGTTGCGGGTGTTCGGCTTCTTTTGCAGAAGTTTCCGTTTGTTCGGCTGCGCTGCCAAGTTTGACTTTGACATCGGTTTGTTTGCCGCCGCGCCAAATGCTCAAAGTCACTTCTTTACCCGGCATCATCGAGCCGACCATGACCGGCAAATCGCTGGAGGCGCGGACTTCTTCTCCGTTTACGCTGCGGACAATATCGCCGACTTGCAACCCGGCTTGTTGTGCCGCGCTGTTCGGCATGATTTTGGCAATCAGTGCGCCACTTGCTTTGTCCAAACCGAAAGATTTGGCCAAATCATAAGAAACTTCTTGAATAACCACGCCTAATTGACCGCGTTGGACTTTGCCGTTGGCTTTTAATTGATCGGCCACATTCATGGCAACATCAATCGGAATAGCAAACGAAATGCCCATGAAACCGCCGCTGCGGCTGTAAATTTGCGAGTTGATGCCGACTACTTGGCCGCGGAGGTTGAATAGTGGACCGCCTGAGTTGCCGGGGTTGATGGCAACGTCGGTTTGGATGAACGGCGTGTAGTTTTCATTCGGCAGGCTGCGACCTTTGGCGGAGACGATGCCGGAAGTTACGCTGTTGTCAAAGCCGAAAGGCGCGCCGATGGCGGCTACCCATTCGCCCGGTTTCAAATCTTTCGGATTGCCGATTTTGACAACCGGCAAGTCTTCTTGCGACTCGATTTTTAAGAGGGCAACATCGGATTGGGCATCTGAGCCGACCAGTTTGGCCGTGTATTCGCGTTTGTCGTTGAGCAGGACTTTAATATTGCCCATGCCGGCAACCACGTGGGTATTGGTCAGGATATAACCGTCTTTGCTGATAATAAAGCCGGAACCGAAATTCAAAGCGTCGCTTTCAGTATCTTCTTGCGGCATGTCGGGCATATTGGGAACAAGGCGCTTGAAGAACTCGTAAAACGGATCATTGTCGGGGAATTGGCTCAGGTCCATGCTGTGGTCGTCATCCGGTGTCGCAGTGCGTTTTGCCGGTGTCGCTTGAATATTAACGACTGCCTGTCCTTCGTTTTGTACCAGTTGGGCGAAGTCGGGCAACAACATACCGACTTTCCCGTCATCGGTATTGGTTTCTATGCGTTGGACGAGTTCTTTGTTTTCGTCTTTGTCGAAAAAGGTGCTGACTTTGTCGCAACCTGAAAGAAGGGAAGCTGAGAGAACAGCAAGGGCCAGATATGTGTTTGTTTTAATATTCACGAAAGTTCCTTTTGCCGGTGCCTATCGTATTGTCGGCATGCGTTTGAGCCGGCAGGCAGTTTTATTGTTTGAATGCTGTTTAAATGTATAAGGTAGGATTTTTACACTTTAACGGTTTTTTTTCAAGCATTTCATTTTAAATGAAAAAATGATGATTGGGATTTTATTGTTTAAAGGCCGTCTGAAAACTTTTGAATATGACCTGTCGGTCGGTTCGCTTTTTTCAGACGGCCTTTAAATTGTGGTCAGTCGTGTTGATCCAAATGGTAGATCTGTGCCACGGCATCGATTAATTCGCTGTTGTCCGAGCCAGCTTTATTGAGCGTGCGTGTCGGAGAGTGGAGCAGTTTGTTGGTCAACTGAATGGAGAGGCGTTCGAGGACATCCTCGGCGGATACGCCTTTTGCCAGTTGCTTCATGGCATTTTCCAATACTTGGCGGCGTGCACGTTCACCTTCGTCGCGCAAGGCGCGGATAAGCGGAACGCTTTGGCGGTTTTTCTGTAGGCGGATAAATTCGCTGACTTTTTCTTCCACCATGCTTTCAGCCGCCGCCGCTGCTTTTTTGCGCGCATCTTTACCGCTTTGGACAATGTCCATCATGTCGTCTACGGTATAGAGATATGCGTCTTCCAATTCGCCGACTTCGGCTTCGATATCGCGCGGAACAGCCAAATCCAGCAGGAAAACAGGCATGTTGTGGCGTTTTTTCAATGCGCGTTCGACCATGCCTTTGCCGACGAGTGGGAGTTGGCTGGCAGTGGAAGAAACAACCACGTCGTAATCGTGAAGAATATCGGGCAATTCGTTCAGCAGGCAAGCTTCGGCGTTGACACCGAGTTTGTCGCACAATTCCTGCGCGCGCTGGTGTGTGCGGTTGGCAACGGTAATGAGCTTGGGATTTTTGGCGGCAAAATAAGTAGCCACCAGCTCAATCATTTCGCCTGCGCCGATAAAAAGGACGTTCAGATCAGAAATGGAAGGGAAGATTTGCTCTGCCATTTTGACCGATGCAGAAGCCATGGAGACGGAGTTTTCGCCGACAGCAGTGTCGGTACGCACTTCTTTGGCAACGGCAAAGGTTTTTTGAAACAGGGCGTTTAAGTGGGTGTTGATGCTTTCCTGTTCTTGCGCAACGCGGACGGCATCTTTGATTTGACCGAGAATTTGCGGTTCGCCCAAGACCATGGAATCTAAACCGCAGGCGACGCGGAAGGCGTGGCGGACGGTTTCATTATTATCTAAGGTATAGAGGTAAGGGCGGATTTCTTCGGCAGGCAGGTCGTGATATTGTGCCAACCAGTCGATGATTTTTTCGGTTTCGCCGACGCAGTAAAGCTCGGTGCGGTTGCAGGTAGAAAGAATGACTGCTTCTTCCGCCGCCTCACTACGCGCGAGGTTGGACACGGCATCCGGCAGATTTGCAGCTGCAAATGCCAGTTTTTCGCGTATGCTCAAGGGCGCGGTTTGGTGATTGAGTCCGACGACGGTAAGTTGCATGGTTATGGTATGACTGGGTAGTGTGTGTGGTGGGTATTATAGCTTAAGTGGGCTTTAAAATGAATGTGTTGGGGGAGAAGATGCAATGAGGTTTGCCATCGAAAAGGCCGTCTGAAAAGATTCAGACGGCCTTTTATCAAGAAAGGCTTAAACGGCTTCAGCTTCTTCTGCCAAGAAACCGCGCAGTTTTTGCATAGCTTTGGCTTCGATTTGGCGGATGCGTTCGGCAGATACGCCGTATTCGGCAGCCAATTCGTGCAGGGTCAAACCGCCATCGTCTTGCAACCAGCGGCTTTCAACGATACGGCGGCTGCGGTCGTCCAGTTGTGCCAAGGCGTTTTGCAGACCTTCGGTTTGCAGGGCGTAGTGGGCTTGTTTGGACAACTGGCGGCTAGGCTCTGCATCGTGATCGGCCAACCAGTCGATAGGGGCGAAGTTGTCTTCGTCATCGTTGTTTTCTGCCATGATGCCGATATCGTGACCGGTCATGCGTTGTTCCATTTCCAAGACTTCGGACAATTTGACGCCCAAATCGTCGGCGATTTCTTGCGCTTCTTTTGGAGACAAGGCATTCAGGTTTTTACGCATGCTGCGCAGATTGAAGAACAGTTTGCGTTGCGGTTTGGTTGTGGCAACGCGGACCAAACGCCAGTTGCGCAAAATGAATTCGTGGATTTCTGCTTTAATCCAATGCACGGCAAACGAAAACAGGCGCGCGCCGCGGCTTGGTTCGTAGCGTTTGACGGCTTTCATCAAGCCGATATTGCCTTCTTGAATCAGGTCGGCTTGGTTGAGGCCGTAGCCGTCGTAGCCGCGTGCGATGGATACGACGACGCGAAGATGAGACAGAATAAGCTGTTTGGCGGCGTTGAGATCGCCTTTTTGCTGACGTTCGGCCAGTTGTGTTTCTTCTTCGGCAGTCAGCATGGGAATGCTGTTGACAGTATGAATGTATTGCTCGAGGCTACCGTTGCCGCTGTGGATAACGGGTAATGCAAAAGCTTTATTCATAAAGGATGCTCTCCTTGATTGGGCCGTCTGAAAACGGCTTTTTGTTTATTGTGTGACAAGCAGTATAACACTGCCTGTGGTTTGTTTTGTTATGGGTTGGATTTTTTCTGTAAATTAACGATAGATTCAATAGTTTTTACTACTTGAATCGCAAGGGTTGATTGTCTTTGAAAATTTGAGTGATTTGCTAGGTTTTGGGTAAGTATATTACAAACATTTTTGTATGTAAATAGTTTTAGCAATAAAAAAGACCTTGTATAACAAGGTCTTAAAATTTTTATTCTGGTTTCTTCCGGCCAATCAGGATAAGGAATACGCCGATAACGGCCAAAATACTGATAAGCCATGTTGAGCCGCCTGCTTTCATATAAGGCGTTTCGCCGATATAGCCTTTAACGTGGCCTTCGAGGACGGTTTCTGTATCTGGTTGGGCTTCGGCAACAATCGTACCTTTAGGGGAAATAATGGCGGTTGCACCGGTATTGGTGGCGCGAACCATGTAGCGGCCCAGCTCCATTGCGCGTGCTTGGGATTGTTGAAGCTGCTGATACATGGCATTCGATTTGCCGTACCACGCCATATTGCTGATGTTGGCAAGCAGGGTGGAGCGTTTGGCCGTTGCGATGAGTTCGTCGCCGAAGCCGTCTTCATAGCAGATGTTGAAGGCAACTTTTTGATCTTTCATCACCAACGGCGCTTGGTTGTCGCCGCCTTTTTGGAAGTCGGCCAAAGGCATATCCATCATTTTATAGAGGCGCTCGGTAATGATGGGCAATGGCTTGTATTCGCCGAATGGAACCAGGTGGTTCTTGGCGTAGTAGGGGATGGTATCGGAAGTGCTGTTGTGATAGTCGCTCAAATTGATGACGGCATTTTCGTAGCCGTTGCCGTCGGGCGTATATTGGCTGATGCCGATGGCCAATGCGCTGCCGTTGCTTTGCGCTTGCTCGGCGAATTGTTCCAAGATGCCTTCGGGCAGGTCTTGGCGCATCAGTGGCAGAGCGGTCTCGGGCAGGATGACGATGTCGGCACTGGTTTTGCTGATTTGTTCGTAGTATTTCTGAATGGTCGGAATGATTTGTTCTTCTTTCCATTTCAGATTTTGCTCGATATTGCCTTGAATCAGGGCAACCGTGCTGGTGCTGCCGTCAGGGCGGGTGTATTCGGTTTGTTGGGAAATGTAGCCGACGGAGCAGAGCGCAACGATAAGGAATAAGGGCAGCAGGCGGTGTTTCAGACGGCCGTGGTCGTCAATCAGCAACACCAGCCATGCGCTGAGGAAAGCGGTTGCCAGCGTGACCATATGAATGCCGCCCAAAGGTGCGAAACCTGCCAACGGGCTGTCTTTGATGATTTGGGAATAGCCGATTGCGCCCCAGCCGAATCCGGTCAGAAAACGTTCGCGGGCAAATTCTGCCAGCGTCCACAAAATCGGCAACAGCAGGCCGGTTTTAGCCCAGCGTGACAGGTTGCATTTTCTCCACACCCAAAAACAGATGGCCGGATAAAGCGCGAGAAAAGCCGGCAGCAGGAAGGTGAGGGGGATGGCGTATGAATCCGGCAAACCCGAAACATCATGCAAGGCAGTGTGTATCCAATAAAACTGCGCCGTATAACCGATTAATCCGAACAAATAGGCAGTCATGACGGCAAAGCGCGGACGCAATTCAATCAGGCGTATCAGCGCGCCAAACAACAGCGGCATCAGCCAGAAATGATAATACGGGGCGAAAGTGAACGGTGTCGCGGCGGCAATCAAGATGACCAGCGGCCAGTACAGCAGCGGATGTTGCCAATATTGTTCGAGTTTACGGAAAATATTCATGCTTTAAATGGTATTGAGGCCGTCTGAAAAGTTTTCAGACGGCAGGGAAACAAAATCAGTCTTTTTGAAACAATTTCATTGCAGGCAGGACGATTGCGCAAGCTAAGGCACCGGCGGCTACTCCGACCACCAAGTTGGCGATATGTTCCATCATGCCGCTGTCCCAATGTTGCGCGTGGAGGAAATCGTGCAAAAAGCCAAGGTTGTGGGCGATCAGTCCGCCGCCAACCAAGAACATCGCCAGCGTGCCGACAATGCTCAAGCCGCGCATAAACCAAGGCATAAATGAAATCAAACCGCGTCCGATGCCTTGTACGGCGGCGCTTTTTTGGCGCATCAACATCATACCGAGGTCGTCAAGTTTGACGATAATGCCGACCAAACCATAGACCAATGCAGTCATGCCGACACCGATGGCGGCCATAACCAAAGAACGTGTCATCAGGTCATATTTTTCAACAACACCTAGCGCGATAATGATGATTTCGGCGGATAGGATGAAATCTGTGCGGACTGCGCCTTTCACTTTTGTTTTTTCGTCTGTGACTTCAGGCTCTGCATCGTGTTCGTCTTCGTGTTCATTACGGTGTAGAAATTTGTGCAACAGTTTTTCCACGCCTTCAAAACACAAATAAACACCGCCGATCATCAGCAACGGCGTAATCAGCGCAGGCACGAAAGCGGAAAGCAACAGCGCAAGCGGCACCAGAATCAGCTTATTGACCAGAGAGCCTTTTGCCACCGCCCAAATAATCGGCAATTCGCGCTCGGCAGATACGCCGGTTACCTGATTGGCGTTGAGCGCCAAATCGTCACCGACCACGCCGGCGGTTTTTTTGGCGGCGACTTTGGTCATCATCGCTACATCGTCTAAAACGGCGGTAATGTCGTCCAAAAGCGTAAAGAGAGAGGCGAAGGCCATAATGTTGTCCGGATAAAATCAAATAAACGCGCGATTATATATGAAAATTCAGTTGCTTGAATGTTTTTCAGACGGCCGTTGACGGAAATTAACCAAAGGCCGTCTGAAAATGCTATTTCGGCGTATAACGTCCCGCCATGGCTTTATACACCATATTTTCGTATTTTAAGGCTTCATAGCGTTGGTTCAGCAGGTTTTGAGCCGAGCTGTATTCTGAATTCAAAGCCTCCAGCCAGTCTTTCAACTCGTTTTTACCGTGTTGGTAGCGTACTTGATAGTAATGGCTGTTTTTCTTGTCCAGCTGATAACGCTGTTCCTGATTGGCAAGGCTGGCCTGCGCGTTTTTGTAGGCAAGGTAATTGGTGTTGACCTCGTTGAGCGCGGTGGTCAGGGCTTTTTCAAAATTCAGCTTGGCACTGTCCATCTCCGCTTGTACGGTTTTGTCTTTCCATTTCATGGTCTGCCAGTTAAGGAAAGGCAGATTGATGGTGGCCGAACCGCCCAACATGGGGATATTGAACGTGCTTTTCGCTTTATCGGAAGACGTACTCAAACTTGCGCCCAAAGTAATCGACGGATACCAACTGCGTTTTTGCGCGTTGACCGATTGTTGCGACGCTTGCAGGCGGTATTCAGCGGCGCGCAGGTCGGGGCGGTTGGCCAAAACGGTAATCGGTACGTCCAAGTTCACGCCTTTGACAGGCAGCAGGCGGAATTGTGCCGGATCGGCGGCCAGGTTTTCAGACGGCCTTAAATTCAACAAATTACGCAAAACCTGTTTTTGCGTATCCAAATTGTTTTGCAAAGACAACAGGCTGTTTTCCGCACTCAGCAATGACTGTTTGGCTTGGGTCGGCTGGCTTGAATCGGCCCGGCCGTAGCGGAACTTGGCATTCGCAATGCGGTTGATTTCCTGATATTGCTTTAACGATTTTTTTGCTAGCTCAATCGCTTCGTTCAGATAGGCGATATTGAAATACGCATCGGCAACATTATTAATCAAAGTCAGGCGTGTGTTGGCCATGTCTTCATGCGTGGCTTGATATTCCCATACCTGAGCATCGGCAGTGGCACTGAGTTTGCGCCATAAATCCAATTCGTAGCTCAAGCCAAGCTGGCTGCTGAAGGTATTGCCGTGGCTGCCGGTTTTCAGGTTTTTAGAAGCATTTGCGCCCAACGAGCCGCTGAACGAAGGCACCAAATCCGCGCCCAAAATATTGGCTTGATACAAAGCTTTGTTGACGCTGATGGCCGCCTGTTTCAAATCGACATTGTTCGCCAACGCCTGCTCCATCAGCGCGTTGAGCTGCTGGCTTTGGTAGATTTCCCACCAGTTGCCGTTTACATCGTAGCGTTCGGCAGTTTCCGCCGCGCTCATGACTTGACCGGTTGCTTCCAGCATCAGGTTCGGATTGGCTTTAGGTGCGGTGCACGCACTTAGGGCAAGGGCAACAGCCAATGATAAGGCTGCTTGGGAAAAAGGTTTCGTCTTCATAAAAAATCTTTCGGGTAACAGCATTTCAGACGGCCTTAAGATAATAGGCCGTCTGAAACATAATCAATCCTGAGCCAGCGCATCAATCGGGTTGAGCTTGGAAGCCTTGTTGGCAGGCATAAAGCCGAACGCGACGCCGATGGCGGTGGAGCAGACAACTGCGCCGATGACGGAAGTCATGGAAATGCTCATTGGGAAGTCGGTGACAAAGTAGTTGAACACCAGGCTGATGCTTGCGGACAACAATACGCCTGACAGACCTCCGATGATACAGATTAAAACGGCTTCAATCAGAAACTGCTGCAAAATATTGTTGCGCCGCGCGCCGATTGCCATGCGGACGCCGATTTCTTTGGTGCGCTCGGTAACGGAGACCAGCATGATGTTCATCACGCCGATACCGCCGACCACCAAAGAGATGACCGCAATGGAAGAAATTAGTAGTGTCATGGTGCCGGTCGTGCTTTCAACCATTTCTTTGATGCTGTCGCTGTTGTTCATAAAGAAGTCTTCTGTACCGTGGCGTGCTTTCAGCAGCTCGGTCAGGCTTTTTTCGGCAACTTGCGTGTTGGCATCGTCTTTGATTTTGACAACGATGGAGTTGGTATGGCTCTCGCCGGTAATTTGGTGCATGACCGTTGTATAAGGTGACCAAAGCATCAGTGAGTCGGAATTGCCGAATGAGTTGTCATCCTTTTTCATAATGCCGATGACGGTTAGCGGACGTTTTTTGAAAAGGATGGTTTTGCCTAAAGGATTGACGCCTTCTCCGAAGAGTTTGGTTTTGGTGTTTTGGTCGATGACGACGACTTGTGCATCGGTTTTTACATCGTCATCATCAAACAGACGGCCTTCTTCCAATTTCAAACCGCGCACGTCGAAATATTGTTCGCCTACGCCGTAAAGCGAGGCGGTCAGGTCGGTGTTGCGGTAGGTCAAGGTGCCGCCGGAGTTGGTTTGAGGGGTGGCAGAGGCGACGTAGCTTTGTTGGCTGATGGCTTTTGCGTCATTAATCGTCAGTGTTTTGATTCGTCCGCTTCTACGGTCGCCAAAACCACGGCCGGGGAAGATACTGATGGTGTTTGTGCCCATCGAGTTGATGTCTTCCAAGATTTTTTGTTGCGAGCCATTACCCAAGGCCACTACCGATACTACCGAAGCAATACCGATGATAATCCCCAGCATGGTCAGCAGTGAACGCATTTTGTGCGCCATAATCGCCTGTACCGACATTTTGAATGCTTCCATAAATTGATCGTAATAAAACGACCAGGAAGCTTTTTCTTTAATCCTCTCCACTTTGCTTGGCGGGATATCGGGATTTTTAGACGTATCTGAAATAATCTGACCGTCGCGGATTTCGATGACGCGGTTTGCGTTTGCCGCAATGCCCGGATCGTGGGTGACCATAATCACGGTATGCCCGTCTTCGTGCAGCTTATGGATGATTTCCATCACGTTTTTACCGCTAGCGGTATCCAATGCGCCAGTTGGCTCGTCGGCAAAGATGATTTCGCCGCCGTTCATCAACGCGCGGGCAATCGAAACGCGTTGTTGCTGACCGCCGGAAAGTTCGCTGGGTTTGTTGCCTTCTTTATTTTGCAAACCCAAATCGCCCAATAGTTTTTCCGCACGTTCCGCACGCTCTTTACTGTCCATGCCCATATACACGGCAGGCAGGGCGACGTTGTCTCGGGCGGTCAGCGAGCTTAACAGGTTGTAACGCTGGAAAATAAAGCCGAAACGCTCACGGCGCAAAGCCGCCAGCTCATCCGGCTGCATTTGCGATGTTTCGATGCCGTCGATTTGATAAGAGCCGGAAGTGGCGGTATCCAGACAGCCCAAGATATTCATCAGCGTAGATTTGCCTGAACCGGACTGGCCGATAATCGCCACAAAGTCGCCTTTCTCAATAGAAAGGCTGACATCTTTCAATACGTGCACACGGTTTTCACCGCTACCGAAAAAACGGTTGATATTCTTACATTCGATTAAACTCATAATCTTTCCGGGCGAAAAATAGAAATACAGGAACTAAGGCCGTCTGAAACACAGCCAAATCTTTCAGACGGCCTTAATCAATCAGCGAGGAGGGCCGCCGCCCATCATCGCGCGTTCGCTGCTCTTATTCTTTTCATCTGCGCTCATTTCAGAAACGATCACTTTTTCGCCTTCTTTCAAGCCGCTTTTGATTTCGGTATTCATGCTGTCTTTCAAACCGACGGTTACTTCGCGTTCTACCGCTTTATTGTCTGCACCCAAAATGCTGACATAGGATTTGCCGTTATGCTTTTTCACAGTCAGTGTCGGTACCAGCAAGACATTTTTCACGCCGTTGATTTCGATCGTGTTTTGAGTGGTCATGCCGATAGAAAGTTTGCCTTCGGGATTTGGCACCAGGGCGCGGGCATAGTAGTAAATCGCATTGGAAGTCGTGTCCGTGCTGCTGGTGTAGCTGCCCAAAGACATGGTGGTCAGGCCGGGGTCGACGCTGTCTAATTTCGCTTTAATCGGGGTGTCCGGTTCGGACAAAATGGTGAACGAAATATCCTGACCGGCTTTGACTTTCGTGATGTCGCCCTCGGCAATCTGCATTTTGTTTAACATGGTTTCCAGATTGGCCAGTTGGATAATGGTCGGCGTAGATTGCGCCGCATTGACGGATTGGCCTTCTTCAACAGGAATGGCGACTACAGTGCCGTCCATGGTGGCGGTAATCCGCGTGTGACCCAGTTCGGATTCAGCCGTATTAATCGAGATTTTTGATTGTTTGATGGAGGCCTTCAGTTCGGCGACATTCGCTTTGGCTGCGGCTAAAGAGTCTTGTGCAGATTCCAAGTCTTCCTTGGAAGTTGCCTGTTCTTTCCATAAGGCAAGTTCGCGTTTATATTTTTTCTCCGCACTGGAAAGCGCGATTTCGGCAGAAACCAATTTTGCCTGATAGGTTTCCAGTTTGGATTTTTCGGTATTTAAGGTATTGATCTGATTGGTTGAGTCGATTTCCGCAATCAGATCGCCTTTTTTCACTTGTTGGCCCAGTTTCACATACAGTTTTTTAATCTGACCTGAAGCTTCCGCGCCTACGGATACTAAATTGGAAGGTGAGATTTCGCCGGTTGCCGACACGGTTTGACGGATATCGCCGCGTTTGACCACTTCCGTAATAAAAGAAGACTGAGGCTCAGGCTTCATCAAAGACCAGCCGCCGAAAGCCGCTGCTACTACAACAGCCGTACCGGCCGCCCACTTGAAAACTTTAGACATATACAAGGAACCAATTCAATAAAATAACGTTGCAGACAAGCAATAAATGTATGTTGGAGACAAAAAAACAACTGGATTTTACTGTAAAGACCAAGGCCAACCAAGAGACGGTCGGCTTAAATTGAAGTTTAACTTATTGAAATAAAAAATAAAGAGTAGTAAACATTTTTCAGAACTTGTACCTCGTTTACATAAATTCCCAAACTCCCTCCGTATCTGAACATTTAAGCCGCAAGAAAACTACTATAATATTCATGTCTTATTCTAATTATTTACGACATAAATACAATGAAACACCAACAAGGCTTCACGCTTATCGAGCTGCTGATAGTCGTTGTGATTGCAGCCATTCTCGCTACCATCGCATATCCGTCTTATCAAAACTACATCCGCCAAACGCGCCTTGCCGCCGTCCGCACGCAGATGCTTCATAACGCCCAACAGCTCGAACGCTACTACACTCAAAAAAGTACATTTGTAGGGTTTCCTCCTGAAAATTTACAGCAGAATCAATATTTCAATATTAGTTTTTCCGAAGGTACGGCTTCTATGCCTAATCCTTCCGATTCAGGTTATATTTTAAAGGCAGAGCCTAACAAAGAAACCAACGCTAATGAAACCTGTACCGTTTATTACAACGACAGCGGTATCATCTGGGCAAGCAGCGACAAGCAAAACTGTCCCGGTTATGAAATGCCAAAATCAGAATAAATCGAAGTATAAAAGGCCGTCTGAATTTCAGACGGCCTTTTTGATGGCTTGGCTGTATAAGCAGATGAGCCTAAACAGGGCAAAGATTGGTAATCTCAACCCGATGTGAAGCCCAGCTTAGCCTTTGCGGCGCGGTTCGTCAGGGCGGATGCGGGAAGCCAGTTGGTCGAGGATGCCGTTGACGAATTTATGGCCATCGGTACCGCCGAAAGTTTTGGTAACTTCGATGGCTTCATTGATGATAACAGGGTATGGGGTTTCAGGCATGGTGCTCAGCTCATGGCAGGCAACCAGCAAAACGGCGCGTTCGATAGGACTGAGGTCTTTTTCGTCGCGGTCAAGCAGGGGGCTGATTTTTTCCATGTATTCTTCGGCATGGGTTTGTGCGCCGAAAAACAGTTTGTTGAACAGCTCTTCATCCATATTGGAAGATTGGGACAGTTCGTGGATGTTTTTGGCGATTTCGGGAGCGGCAGTTTTGTTGATGCCTGCTTGATAAATAGCTTGTACGGCAAGCTCGCGTGCGCGGCGGCGTGGGCTTTTCATGGGTATTCCTTGTGAAGAAGTGCCGATGGTTGTCGGCTGAATATTGAATAATTCAGACGGCCTCAATGTCATGATTGAGAGGCCGTCTGAAAATATGCGGTATTCAATACGGGGAGAAGCTTATTCTTCGTCGTCTTCGTATTGTTCTGACAAAAGATGGTTGACCAAGTTGGCGCATTCTACGGCAACTTTGGCGGCATCGGAGGCTTTTTCTTCGATGCGTGCAACAGCTTGTTCGTCGTTTTCAGTCGTCAGGATGGCGTTGGCGATAGGGATGTTGTAGTCAAGGGCAACGCGGCTGACACCTGCGCCGGACTCATTGGATACCAATTCAAAGTGGTAGGTTTCGCCACGAATGACAACGCCGATAGCAATCAGGGCATCGAATTGTTCGGATGAAGCAAGGTTCATCAGCGCGATAGGCACTTCAAGCGCGCCGGGAACGGTGGCAAGTGTGATGTTGTCTTCGGATACGCCCAATTCTTTTAGGGTGCGGCAGCATACTTTGACCATTTCGCTGCCGATTTCGTTGGTGAAACGGGCTTGAACGATGCCGATGCGCAGGTTGGTGCCATCGAGGCGTGGTTCGATAATATTCATGATGATTCCTTCAATATTTGTGAAATAGGGATTCGGCTTGGTTTCAGACGGCCTTGTTATAGGGAAGACCGTCTGAAACGAAATGGGGATGGATTATTCTTGCGGCTGCCAATCGGCAAC
>NZ_CATNVN010000036.1:0-15214 GCF_951230505.1 uncultured Neisseria sp. | reverse complement strand
CCCCCCCCTTTTTTTTTTAATGATACGGCGACCACCGAGATCTACACTCTTTCCATACACGACGCTCTTCCGATCTGCTTAAAGCCCCATTGCACATCGTGTTTGGTATAGTGCAACGGCATGAAGTTGTAACGGCGGTTGTATGTGTGGCGAAGATTGTATGCTGAGTCGTATAGACGGTTGGGAAACAGGCCTTCTGCATTGTTAATAATGCCTTGCTTTGCAAGCTCCTTATCAACAAACTCTTTTTTATCTACTTCTACACCCGGATCCTGCCAGTCGTTGCACAGGAAATCCAAACCAATGTCCTGCATACATTGATCAAAACCTGCCCGACGTGCTGCCGCCCTTTGGGAGCGATATTGTTCAAAAGCAGATGCATCGAAACGATGGGCAACGTAATCTGCTTTTTTCTCTTCATATGTTTTCGTGACGCCATCACGATATTCTTTTAATTTTGCCAACGCCTTGTCTTTAGGCTCAAAAGGAATAACCTCCCCCTTTTCAGTTAGGAAACCCGTAGCCTCAGATGCTGAAATACCTGCCGCGTGTTCGTTTTTCAGAAAAAATTGTCCGACTTTGGCATCTGAATCATTACGCGTATAAGAAATTTCTGCATTGAGTTGCCATCCATTGTCAAAGACATGTTTGAAACCGGAAAAAATATTGTATTTATCAGCATTCAGGCGTGACCATGAGGTTTCACCCAAATAAGTATTACGTGGCAATTTCAAAGGATTGTTACAGGCCGGACTGGAGCTGAAGGCCGCAGTTTTTTGATCCTCGCACGGTAAAATCACGCCGGCAAAATCGGGAATATCTTTATTTTTCTGATAAGTACCACCCAAAGTCAGCATACTGTTATCGCTCAAATCCGTATCGATCACGCCATAAACCATGTCTTTCTTGTTCCATACACCCTCTTTAAAAGAACGGTGATCCTCATGAACACCAACCAGCCTACCGCGTACCGTATGTTCATTATTCAAGCTTCCAGATACATCCAAAGCCAAACGCTTGCTGCCCCTATGGTCAGTGCTGATTTCACCTGTATGCTTAAACAGGGCTGTTGGCCGCTTACGGATTAAATTAATGGTTCCACCCGGTTCGGAATTGGACTGAGTAAGACCAGTCGCACCTCTGACAACCTCAATGTGATCATAAACAGCCAGGTCTGTACTGGGTGAGACATCGATTTTTGCCGTATAGCCCGAACGTCCAGACACATTCGTGGTAATACCGTCTTCACCAATCTGATCAACATAGAAACCACGAGACAAAAAACGAGTTTGTAGGCCCGAATCGCGAACCACGTTAATTCCCATAGTGTTTTTCATTGCATCTTCTAAAGAATATATTGCTTTATCATCTAACTGCCGACGCGTCATTACGCTCACCGACTGCGGCGTATCCTTGCCTGAAATACGCAACCCAGTCGCCGTTGCCATCGTTCCGATTGTATAAGACTGACTGCGCTCGGTATTCCTTTGTACCTGCCGTTTGCCACTGACCTTGACCGTATCCATGTCTACATGTTCCACTTCTTGATGTCCCGCATCTGCAAAAACAGTTTGGCAAGGCAGCACTAATAACAAACAAATTGTTTTCATTTGAAAATCAGGTTTCACAACTATTTCCTTAATTAATAGAATCTACTTACTGGATAAAATTCTAATTTATTGATTTTAAATGGTATATAAACCTATAAAATTAAAAATATTATCGTAATGATAAACGATATCATTATATACTTATTACATTAATATATGAACTTTTTATTATAGATTTTTCTTATGTCCTAATTTTCAAATAAAAAAAGGCCGTCTGAACGCAATGTTTCAGACGGCCTTAATTTAGGTATAACGCGATTAAGCGTTAGCTTCCTGTTGTTGTTGGTAGATTGCTTCGAAGTTGATCGGAGCAAGCAATACAGGTGGGAAGCCGGCGCGGGTTACGCTGTTGGAAATGGCTTCGCGTGCGTAAGGGAACAGGATGTTCGGACAAGCAACGCCCAGCAGCAGTTGTACGTCTTCTTCAGGAATGTTTTCCAGACGGAAGATACCGCTTTGGGTAACTTCGTTCAAGAACATGGTGCGCTCTTCGTTCAGTTTGGCAGTCACGGTCACGGTAACGTCAACGCTGTAGAAGCCGTTTTCCAGTTTGGTGTTGCCGGTAGAAACGCGCATATCGACTTCAGGCTCGCCTTGTTCCAAGAAGATTTGTGGTGCGTGAGGCACTTCCAAAGACAAGTCTTTTACATACAGACGCTCAACGCTGAATACGGGTTGCAATTCTTCGCTCATTTTATTTTCCTAAGTTAAGGGTTAAGGATTCAGTAATTCGTCCAACTTGCCTTCCTGCTGCAAGCGGTACAAATCGGTAAAGCCACCGACATGAGTGTCGCCGATAAAAATCTGCGGCACGCTGCGCTGGCCGGAAAGCTGCTGCATTTCGGCAAAAACTTCCGGATTGCCGTCGATGCGGATTTCGTTGATTTCTTTCACACCCACCGCCTGCAACAGCCTTTTCGCCATGGTGCAGTACGGGCAATATGGACCGGTATAAACAGTAACGGTTTGCATGATTTCTTCCAAAATACCAATGTTCATGACTATATGGGCATAGGTGTGATTTTACAAGTGTTCCCGCCGTACGGTTGTAAAAAACATTCAGACGGCCTCTTAGCTATAAACATTTGTGCAGATGCGGAAAAACCATAATTAAAGTATGATAAGCGCTTTCGCAGAATGACTTTTGCCATTTGTTTTTTGGAGAAGAACACATCGCAAAAGTTTTTCTATTCAAAATCAGGTATCCCCATGCTTTCAGGAATTCCCATCCCCAAGGACGCCGTGCGTCCGCCCGAAACTGTCCTCGTCAACATCACGCCGCAAGAAACGCGTGTGGCTGTTTTGGAAGAGAACAATATCTGCGAGCTGCACATCGAGCGCAACAGCGGCCATAGCTTGGTCGGCAATATTTATTTGGGCGTCGTCAAACGCGTCCTCCCTGGCATGCAAAGCGCGTTCATCGATATCGGCTTGGAACGCGCCGCGTTTCTGCACATCGTCGACGTCCTCGAACAACGCCGCAATCCGGACGAAACCCAACGCATCGAACACATGCTCTTTGAAGGCCAGTCCGTCTTGGTTCAGGTCATTAAAGACCCCATCAACACCAAAGGCGCGCGCCTTTCCACCCAAATCTCACTGGCCGGCCGTTTCCTCGTCCATCTTCCGCAAGAAGACCACATCGGCATTTCCCAACGCATTGAAGACGATGCCGAACGCAGCAGTTTGAGGGAGCGCCTCAACAACCTGCTGCCCGAAAACGCCTGCCACGGCTACATCATCCGTACCAACGCCGAAAACGCTTCCGATGACCAACTGCAATCAGACATCAACTATCTGACCAAAGTGTGGGAACACATTCAAAAACAGGCGAAAATCCAGCCGCCCGAAACCCTGCTCTATCAAGATTTGCCTTTGAGCCTGCGCGTTTTGCGCGATATGTTCAGCCTCGATACGCACAAAATCCTGGTCGATTCCACTGAAAACCACCGCCGCATGACCCAGTTTGCCGAACAATACGTTCAAGGTGCATTGGGCAGAATCGAGCTGTTCAAAGGCGAACGCCCCCTATTTGAAACCCATAACATCGAGCAGGAAATCGCCCGAGCCCTGCAACCGCGCGTCAACCTCAACTTCGGCAGCTACCTCATCATCGAGTCCACCGAAGCCATGACCACCATCGATGTCAACACAGGCGGCTTTGTCGGCGCGCGCAATTTTGATGAAACCATCTTCCGCACCAACCTCGAAGCCTGCCACACCATCGCCCGCGAACTTCGCCTGCGCAATCTCGGCGGCATCATCATCATCGACTTCATCGATATGGCGCAGGAAATCCACCGCGAAGCCGTCCTGCAAGAGCTTGCCAAAGCCCTGAGTTTCGACCGCACCCGCGTCACCCTCAACGGCTTTACCAGTCTGGGTCTTGTCGAACTGACCCGCAAACGTTCGCGTGAAAACTTAAGCCAAATCCTCTGCGAACCCTGCCCTTCCTGCCAAGGCCGGGGCCGTCTGAAAACGCCGCAAACCGTGTGCTACGAAATCCAACGCGAAATCGTCCGCGAAGCGCGCCGCTACGATGTCCAAGCCTTCCGTATTTTGGCCGCTCCGAATGTCATTGACTTGTTCCTAGACGAAGAATCACAATCGCTGGCGATGTTGATAGACTTTATCGGCAAACCGATTTCGCTGGCAGTCGAAACCGCCTACACGCAGGAACAATACGATATTGTGTTGCTGTAAAAATAAAAGGCCGTCTGAAAACTTTTCAGACGGCCTTCTTGTTTGAGCAAATAAAGATTACGGTTTCACTACTTTACCGTTAATTTTGACGGAAGTCAGTTTCAAGTTGTAGGTTTTGCCGTCATCGGTATAACTGATTTGCGCAGGGATATTGTCGATATCGGAAGCAAACGAGTAAGTCACGGTATCGTCGCCACGGCGGACGCGATATTTGCTCACAGGCGTTGTACCGCCGTTCAGCTTATAGCTTTCGCTGCCGATTTTGTTCATGCTGCCAACGGTATAAAGTTTTTTACCGTTGGTAATTTTCAAATCTGACGGCAGGCGCACGTCATTGGCGGCCAGTTGCCATGCCAAAGTGAACAAGTCCATAGCCGGGCCGGATTTTTCGGTTTTCAAATCACCTGCTTTGCCGTAAGTGATGTTGCCGCCGGAGAATTTGGCCTCGGCATACAATTTACCGCCGCGTACATCTTTGTAGTAAGACGGATGCAAGGTCGTGCCGTTGATGCTGCCGCCTGATTCAAAGCGGATATTGTAAAGCGGTACTTTGATGGTAGAAACGATTTTGTATTGGCTGCCGCTGCGTGTGAAGGTCATGGTTGCAGGAATACCGTAGCTGCCTGAGTATTGCAAAATGGCAGATTGCGGCAATTCAGCGGCTTGTGCGCCGATGGAGGCAGTGAGCAGGGAAAGTGTCAGCAGGGTTGTTTTAATCGGATTCATGATGTTTTCCTTGTGTGTATGGTGTTTTAATTAAGCCAAAAGGCTTTGACCGGCGGCATTGCGTTGTGCATTCAAAACGCGATTGCCTTCGATTTTCAGACGACCTGCAACGAAATCAGCAACGGCTTGTGGGAAAAGCTGGTGTTCAACCGTCAGCACGCGTGCGGCAACGTCGTCAGCGGTATCGCCGTCCAAAATAGGCACAATGCCTTGTGAAATAATCGGGCCGCAATCCAGTTCGGGCGTCACGAAATGGATGGTGCAGCCAGCTACTCGGCAACCTGCTTCCAATGCGCGTTCGTGGGTATGCAGACCGGTGAAAGAAGGCAGAATGGACGGATGAATGTTGATCAGGTGGTTTTCATAATGTTCGCAGAACTCCGGAGTCAAAATGCGCATGAAGCCCGCCAATACGACCAAATCGGGCTGATAGGCATCGATTTTCTCCATCATGGCCTGATCGAATGCCAGGCGCGAGTCGAAGTTTTTATGGTTCAAACTGTCGGTGGCAATACCGCGCTCTGCCGCCCATGCCAATCCGGCAGCGGTCTCGCTGTTGCTCAATACGGCTGCAATGTTGGCATCAGGAATATTAGCATTCACAATCGCCTGCATATTGCTGCCGCGTCCGGAAATAAGGATGACGATATTTTTCATCATAATTCCTTGTTGGTTTGGAACAAAGGCCGTCTGAAACGGAATTTTTCAGACGGCCTTTTATCCGTTGTTTAAGGGCGTAAGCCTTGATTCGGATTATTGAACTTTTTGTACGTCAACTTGTACAGGTTGTTGCGCAGCAGCATCAGGCGCGCCGACTTTAACCAGTTTCACGTCAAATACCAAAGTAGCGTTCGGGCCGATTTTATCACCGGCACCCACTTCGCGGTAAGCCAATTTGGCAGGGATGTAGAATGTTGCTTCGCCGCCTTCTTTCAAGAGTTGGATACCTTCAGTCCAACCTGGAATCACTTGGCTTACAGGGAAGCTTACTGGGCCGCCGTTGGCTTTGCTGCTGTCAAATACGGTACCATCAATCAGACGGCCTTCGTATTCAACGGTAACCATGTCGTCTTTAGTCGGTTTTTTACCTTCGCCTTCTTTGGTGATTTTGTATTGCAGACCGGAAGCACTGGTTTTCACGCCTTCTTTAGTCGCGTTTTCTTTCAAGAACGCTTCGCCTTTTTCCAAGTTTACTTTGGCATCTTCAGCACGTTTGGCAGTAGCTTTTTCTTGTTGCTCTTGCAGGAACTTCATCATCACTTCCTGAGCTTGGGCTTCAGTCATTTTAACTTCTTTGCCTTCAAACATGGCTTCCATGGCTTCGGTGAAGACTTTCAAATCGATTTCTGTGCCTTGGTCTTTCATTTGTTTCAATGAACGGCCGATGTCCACACCCATTGCGTAGCTGGCTTGTTGGGCAGTAGAACCGATGGCGGAAGCATCTGCAGTCGCATTTGAAGCTGCAGAAGCAGCAGGAGCATCTTTGGCGGCAGTGTCTTTTTGGTTGCAAGCAGTCAGTGCCAACAAAGCAGACAAAGCCAATGCGCTGAATTTGAAAGTTTTGTTCATGATTATGTCTTTTCCGGAAAGGTCAAAAAAGGGGATTATAGCTGAGTTTGATTGAAATGGAATCAAGGTGGATTAAAATTTGTAAAGGCTCTTATCAAAAACATTAAGGCCGTCTGAAAACAAGTTTCAGACGGCCTACTCTTAACTATCGGTCAAACGATTAATACCAGCCGCGCAGTTTCATTGCCTTTTCAACACGACGGATACTCATCATGTAAGAAGCGGTACGCAGGTCAACATCGTATTCTTGAGCCAAGTTCCAAATATCGCGGAACGCACGGCGCAGGACAACGGTTTCTTTCTCTTGAACTTCGTCAAACTCCCAGTAGTAGCCTTGCAGGTTTTGTACCCATTCAAAATAGGATACAACCACGCCGCCGCAGTTTGCCAAAATATCAGGAACAACCAATACGCCGTTTTGACGCAGGATAACGTCGGCTTCAGGAGTAGTCGGACCGTTTGCACCTTCAACCACGATTTTCGCGCGGACTTTACCGGCATTTTCAGAAGTCAGTTGGTTTTCCAGTGCGCAAGGAGCGAGGACGTCCACATCCAGAGCCAAAAGTTCGGCATTGCTGATTTCTTTGCCGTAGCCTGCTTCATTGGTGATGAAACCTTTGGTTTGGAATTCTTTGATGATTGCTTCCATATCCAAGCCGTTTTCGTTGTAAATGGCAACGTCAACAGTAGATACGGCAACGATTTTCGCACCGGCTTTGTGTGCATAGTAACCGGTGTGATAGCCCACGTTACCGAAACCTTGAATGGCGTAAGTGGCACCCTTCACGTCTTTGCCCAGTTTTTCCAAAGCTTGGACGGCGGCGAAGTTTACGCCGTAACCGGTGGCCTCAGTACGCGCCAAGGAGCCGCCAAACTCAACCGGTTTGCCGGTAAATACGCCCGGTGCGGAATGTTTCACCACGTTTTCATAGGCATCAACCATCCAAGACATGATTTTGCCGTTGGTGTTCACATCAGGGGCAGGAATATCGATTTTCTCGCCGATCAGCGGAGAAATGGCTTCGGAATAAGCGCGAGCAATGCGTTCCAATTCCGCTTCGGAATAGTTACGCGGATCCAAAGTAATACCGCCTTTACCGCCGCCGTAAGGAATACCGGCCACGCAGCATTTGATGGTCATCCAAATAGACAGTGCTTTGACTTCGTCCAGATTTACATTGGGATGGAAGCGCACGCCGCCTTTGTAAGGGCCGACGGCATTATTGTGTTGTGAACGGTAGCCGGTGAAATTTTCTACTGTACCGTTGTCGAGTTTGACAGGGAAGTTGACTTCCAAAACACGTTGCGGCTTTTTCAAGATTTCAAATACTGCTGGGTCGGCATTCAGGCGATCGCAGGCAATTTTCACTTGTTTTTGTGCAATTTCAAACGGATTCAGTGTTTCTTTAACAGCAGATGCGGACATGTATTTTTCCTTTTCATACACATGATTAGACGAGAGCCATACTTGTTACTATATACAAAAACAGGAAAAAATGTAATAGCATGTAGTCGATAAAAAGCAAATCCATTCATTTATATATGAATTTAGTTTGAGGCCGTCTGAAAATATCGGCATGCCGACCAAAAAATTTTCAGACGGCCTAGTATAAATGCTCATCAAACCATTCAAAAAAACACACAAACCCTTTGTTTTTTAATGCCTACCAAACTACCCTTTTTGTTGACAAAATCCCTTCCATATTCCAAATAGGCTAACAGCCTTACACCAGCAAAAATTGTTAACAATTTAAACAAATATCCCTTTAAAGAATCAGCAAAACATCGGCAAATCAGGCAAACAATGTTAAAATAAGCGCTTAAATAATATGACAGAAAGCTACTCAATGACTACTGCTGCTTTAGAACACGTTCAAGCCGTTGCCTTTGATTTGGACGGTACCTTATGTGATTCCGTTCCCGATTTGGCCGCAGCAGCCCAAGCCATGTGTGCGCACTTGGGTTTACCTGTTTTGCCCACCCAAACGGTTGAAAGTTATGTCGGCGACGGCATCAGCAAGTTGGTTCATCGCGTCATTACCAATGATCGTGAAAAAGAAGCCGATCCTGAAATCTGGGAAAAAGGCTTTGTGTTCTTTATGAAATATTATCGCGAGCATTTGAGCGACTTTACCCGCCCCTACCCTGAAACCGAAGCCGGTCTCGGCCTGCTCAAGTCCTTGGGTATTCCATTGGTTGTCATTACCAATAAAAATGAAATTCTGGCTGCTGAGTTACTGAAACAACTTAATCTCGACGACTATTTCAGCCTGGTTCTCGGCGGCGACAGCCTGACTGAGAAAAAACCCAGCCCATTGCCGCTTCAACATGCGGCCGAAGTTTTGGGCATCGACGTTGCCAATATGCTGATGGTGGGCGATTCTAAAAATGACATTATTGCCGCCAAAGCGGCCGGTTGCTTCAGTGTCGGCGTAACATTCGGCTACGGCGACATGACCTTACTCTCTCAAGACAAAGCGACCAAACCTGATTTGTTGATTCGAGCCCTGCCTGAAATCTACGAAAATCTACAACCACAAAAGAACAAAGACGAAGAATAGTTCGGCTTTATTTTCAGACGGCCTTTTCGGTGCTTTCACCTAATCAGGCCGTCTGAAATGTAATTCAATGTAGTTAAACTCCCTCCTCTTCCATATCCCCATGAAACCTCCCAAAACCTTACGCGCCCGCGCCTTGGATATTCTTTCTCGTCAGGAAGTCAGCCGTGTCGGCTTGAAACGCAAACTGGCTCCGCACGCTGAAAGCGAAGAAGAATTGGAAAAGGTTTTGGACGAATTTGCCGAACGGAATTGGCAATCCGACCAACGTTACGCAGAAGCCTATATTCACAGTAAGAGCAACCGTTATGGCACGCTCCGCCTCAAGCAAGCCTTGGCGCAACAAGGTATCGATGCAGACGACTGTCGGGAGTTCCTACCCGACAGGGAGGACGAGTTGCAAACCGCCATTTCGGTCTTGCGTAAAAAATTCAAGCAAGAAGCCCAAGATTTTAAAGAAAAACAAAAACAAGCGCGTTTCCTTGCCTATCGCGGCTTTGGTGCCGACACCATTCAGACGGCCTTAAAAACCGCGTGGAATGAAGACGAAGACTTCTATCAATAATCATTCCCACTTGAATCTTTGCTTCTATCGGCGTACCCTTACGCTTTTATTCAATAATTCAATCAGAGCTTCATCATGTCCGACAAACCGCACGATACACCTAATCCCCTACTCGAAGACGAACGCAAAAATCCTGTTTACCGCTTGGGTCAGGCAGTAGCCGGATTCATGTTGCTGGTTTGGGCCGGCGTTTTGGCCTTGGTTTTCTTCTTGGTTTTCCGTTTTTGGTTAAGTTAAATCCAACCTGAAGCATTATTTTTCTTCAAAACAAACTAACAGAGTTTGTTTGTACATACTCAAAAGGCCGTCTGAACACACTTTCAGACGGCCTTTTCTTATCATGCTGATCACAGATTATCCTCGGATTACTTTGCGGATATTCGGATTGGCATGCATTGCATGAATAATCTGATTAACCTGATCCAAATCTTTGACTTTAATCGTGAATTTAAATTCTACAAAACCTTCCGTTCCTGCTTGCGCTTTGGTCGGCGTATCAACAGATTCGATATCCGCACCGGAATTGGAAATTGCTTGCGCCATTGAAGCCAACAAACCATGCGCATCTTCGGATTTGACGTTAAGGATGGTGCGGTACGTTTGATTGCGCAAACTGTCCCAGCCCGCATCAAGTTGCTCTTCCGGATCGGCTTTAACCAAAGTTTGGCAGGTATCACGGTGGATAATCATACCCTTGTCTTTAACTAATAAGGCGCGGATCGCATCGCCTGGAATCGGATGGCAACATTCGGCAAAATGAATCCGGCCGGTTTCCTGATCGTTGACTTTGATCGGGCTGAGTTTGACCGCACTGCCAAAATGTTGGCCTGCCAACTCGGCAATGTGCATGGCAACGTGTACCGGCAAAGTATGCCCCATACCGACATTGTAGAGGACCTCTTCAAACGAAGTTTGTTTGGTATTCAAATCGGCAAGGTATTTTTCTTTGAGGTCGTCTGAAAGCAGGATATCTTTAGGCAACAGGCTGGATAAAGCTTTTTGCAGCAGGTTCTCACCCAAAACAACGGCATCGTGACGATTCAGATTTTTAATGTATTGGCGGATGGCACTGCGCGCACGGCTGGAAACGGCAAAATTCAACCATGCCACATTAGGCTTGGCATGTTCGGAAGTAATGATTTCGACCGTATCACCGGTTTTCAGCTTGGTACGCAACGGCATCATGACGTTATTGATACGCGCGGCAACGGTTTTATGGCCGATGTTGGTATGCACGGCATAGGCAAAGTCAATCGGCGTTGCACCCTTAGGCAAGGTAAGGATATCGCCTTTCGGGGTAACGATATAGACTTCGTTGGGGAACAAATCGACTTTGACATGCTCCAGAAACTCGATGGCATTTGAGCTGCTGGCCTGCAGGTCAAGAATATTTTTCATCCATCGGTTCATATGGAGGACGGCTTGGTCCGGAGTGTTTTCACCGGATTTATAAATCCAATGACCGGCAATACCGCCCTCAGCCACTGCATCCATTTCACGCGTACGGATTTGCACTTCGATCGGCAAACCATAAGGGCCGACCAAAGTCGTGTGCAAACTTTGGTAGCCGTTACTTTTCGGAATGGCGATATAGTCTTTGAAACGGCCGGGCTTGGGGTGGTATAAATTATGCAATGCACCCAACGCGGCATAACAGGCAGGAATATTGTTTACAATGACCCGAAAGCCGTAAATATCCATTACTTCGGCAAAACGCAGCTTTTTAGCCAGCATTTTTTGATGGATGCTGTATAAGTTTTTTTCGCGGCCTTTGATTTTGGCTTCAATATTGACACCGACCAAACGCTGACCGAATGCACGCAACACTTTGCCGACAACATCGCGGCGATTTTTGCGGCTGTTGTCCATGGCTTTTTTCAGGGTTTCGTAGCGTCTTGGGTGGAGGTTTTGGAACGATAAGTCTTGAAGCTCTTGATACGCATTGTTCAGACCAATGCGGTTGGCGATTTGAGCATAGATTTCGAGGGTTTCTTTGGCGATGCGGCGGCGTTTTTCCGGACGCATAGAGCCAAGGGTGCGCATATTGTGCAATCGGTCGGCAAGTTTGACAACGATAACGCGCACGTCTTTAGTCATGGCGAGGATAAGTTTGCGGAAACTTTCTGCCTGATGCTCGGCATGATCTTCGAATTTGAGCTTTTCCAGTTTGGAGAGGCCGTCTACCATTTCGGCAATGGTATCGCCGAATTCTGCCGCCATTTCGACTTTGGTTACGCCCGTATCTTCCAATACATCATGCATAACGCCCGCGCAGAGGCCTTGAACATCCATGTGCCAAATCGCAAGCTGCGTGGCAACGGCAAGGGGATGGGTGATGTAAGGTTCGCCGCTTTTACGGGTTTGTCCGTCATGGGCGTGGAAAGCGTAGGCAACGGCTCTTTCAAGCTCGGCCTGCTCATTGGTATTGAGATAGGATGCGGTGCGAAACAGAAGCTCGCGCGCTTCTGCTGTCAGCGGGTCATAGGGGGCGGTAGGCAGTGGGGCTGGCATTTTCAGACGGCCTTTTATGGCTATTTTTAAGCCGTCAGACTGTATCGGTTGTGATATCGCACCGATACAGTCCGCGCGGCGGTTTTATCGGTTTGCCGGTTGGTTTATTTGTTGCGGGTCAGCAGCTCGGTTCCGATTTGTCCTGCTGCGATTTCGCGCAGGGCGGTTACGGTTGGTTTGTTGTTGCGGATGTCGTCAACCAAAGGCGTATTGCCGTTTTCGAGCTGGCGTGCACGACGGGCGGCAACGAGGGTAAGGTCGAAGTGGTTAGGGATTTTACCTGTGCAGTCTTCAGTAGTAATACGGGCCATGTTTGCTTGCTTTCTTTCTATGTTTCAAATAAAACGGTTATTTTCACTGTTTTTTACGAATTTTCCAACAGGTTTGAGATAAATCCCTGCTGGGCGGATTTTTTCAGGCGGCCTGCTTTAATGATATGGAACAAATCGGCTTCGGCACGATCCAAATCGTCATTCACGACGACGTAATCGAACAAAACAGATTGTTCAATCTCGTGACGGGCTTTGGACAGGCGTGTTTGAATGACTTCTTCGCTATCCGTACCACGGCCGATCAAACGTTGCGCCAATACTTCAAAGGAAGGCGGCAGGATGAAAATGCTGCTGGCTTCAGGCAACGATTTACGCACTTGCGCCGCACCTTGCACATCGATTTCCAAAATTACATCATAGCCCTCTTCGCTCAAGGAATTCACACCGGCAATGCTGGTGCCGTAATAGTTGCCGAACACATTGGCGTGTTCCAAAAAGGCTCTTTGCTCAATCAGTGATTCAAATTCGTCTTTGGGGACAAAGTGGTAATGCACGCCATGCACCTCTCCTTCGCGCGGCTGGCGCGTGGTGTGAGAAACGGAAACACGGATGTCATCATGATTTTTCAACAGGCGCGACACCAAGGTTGTTTTACCTGTGCCGGAAGCGGCAGAAATGATGTAAATATTGCCTTTTTTATGATTTTGCATGGTGGTTCAGCCGATGGTATATATCTGTAAATTATAACACAACACAATGTTTCTCGGAATTTCAGACGGCATGTTGCAAAATTTGGCTATTGTATCGATTAATTTGGCAAGTCCGCATATGGCCGCTACAATAGCGTGTTAAAAACTTTTTGATTTCGGAATGTCGAAATGTTGATTCATCCTGAAGTAATGGGCGTAGAGGCTTTGGCGGACAAAATCCGTAAAATTGAAAACTGGCCGCAAAAAGGGATTTTGTTTCATGACATTACTCCCGTTTTGCAAAGCGCAGAATATTTCCGCCTGCTGGTTGATTTGCTGGTTTACCGCTATATGGGGCAAAAAGTTGACGTTGTGGCAGGCTTGGACGCGCGCGGTTTCATCATTGGCGCGGCTTTGGCCTATCAGCTGAATGTCGGCTTCGTTCCCATTCGTAAAAAAGGCAAACTGCCGTTTGATACGGTTTCTCAAAGTTACGCTTTGGAATATGGCGAGGCAACGGTAGAAATCCATACCGATGCCATCAAACCGGGCGCACGCGTTTTGTTGGTAGATGATTTGGTGGCGACCGGCGGCACCATGCTGGCAGGCGTCGAGCTGATCCGAAAACTGGGCGGCGAAGTAATCGAAACGGCTGCCATTTTGGAGTTTACCGACTTGGACGGCGGCAAAAAAATCCGCGAAAGCGGCGCGCCGTTATTTACCCTGTGCCAAAACAAAGGCTGTATGTAATAAAAAAACCGCAAGCCGATCAGCCTGCGGTGTTTTTATTGACAAAATTAATCGAGAACGGATCCGTCTGTATCCCAAAAGGTTTTTTTCACCAACTGGTCGTCTTTATACACCAACTCGGATTTCTTCGCACCATCATCATACCAATCCAAAATAATGCCGCTGCGTTTGCCGTTGCGAATACTCAATTCAGATACAATGCGGCCATTTTCATCCCAACTGATAATCTCTGTCGGTTTATCATTGCTCATCATCATTTCGGTTTTCGGGCTACCGTCTGAATACCATTGTTTCCAATGACCATTGGCCTTATCGTGCTTGAATTGGATTTCGCTTTCTTTGACACCGTTGCGGTAATAACGAGAGCCTATGCCCTCGCTCAAGCCGTTTTGATAAGGCATGACCGCAGATTTTTTGCCGTTTGGATACCAGTTAATCCACTCACCGTGCGGCTTGCCGTTACGATAGCTGCCAACCATCTTTTTCTGCCCGTTAAAATGCCACAGGGTCAGCGTACCGTTGTCCAACGCCGGCACAAAAACCTTAATCTGACCAGCAGGTATCTCGTACGGATCAGAATATTTTTTCATTGATGGATAGTAAAAATCCTGAACCTGCGCCTTACCTGCCTCAATCTTGTATTGGCGGACATAAGCAACCGAAGGCATGGTCGCCGTCAGTTTACCGTTTTGATTGAAATAAACGGTATGTTGCTGGGCAAAGGCGGCAACGGGCATACTGAACAAGGCAGCAGCCAACAGGCCTGATTTTAAATAATTATTCATAATATGGAATTTAGCAGTATATGTTCTACAAAAAATCAGTAATAAAAATCCACTGACATTAGAAACTATGACAAATATTATAAGCCATAGTTTCAAAGCCTGCTTGGATTTCATATTCGGCATTCTATAGGCATTTGTATTTTCTTAAAACATTAAAAATTATACAGAACAAAGGCCGTCTGAAACTTTTTCAGACGGCCTTTGTTTTATTTATATCAAAATAAACTACTCTTCACCCAATAATTGCTCTCGGGTCAACAGGAATACAAACCCATCGCCACCGCTGGTTTCCAACCAAGTAAACGGCAATTCGGGATAAACCGCTTCCAATACTTCACGGTTATGACCGATTTCAACCAACAATACACCTTTTGGATTCAAATATTTCGCCGCTTGCAAAATGATTTGGCGTGTAGCATCCAAACCATCTTCTCCGCTACCCAAAGCCAATTCCGGCTCATGTAGGTATTCATCAG
>NZ_CATNVN010000035.1:0-15327 GCF_951230505.1 uncultured Neisseria sp. | reverse complement strand
TTTATTAAATTATTTCAATAATGATAAGAATAATCAATTATTATATAAATATTAATAATATTTAAAAATTTTATATTTTTTATATAAAAGAGTATTTTAACCTCTTATATTAAGTTCTTAACAAAGAGAAACTATGTCTGCTTTTACTCCCAAACCCAAAATAATCATTCTCAGCCTTGCCAGCGCATTCAGTACATTAACCGTTGCTGATACCATCGAAGCCTCAGCTCGACCAGAACAATACCAGGAATTGGATACTGTTGTTGTCAGTGGCAAACGTACCAACGACCAAAAAGGCGCGGACGACGTGTATTACAAAAACGTCTCCAACGCCTACATCGGCAAAGAATACCTCGAACGCTACCGCGTCCAATCCGCCGGCGACGTGCTCAAAGGCCTAAACGGCGTGTACAACATGAACACCCGCACCGCCGGCGGCGCGATTACGCCCAACATACGCGGCATCACCGGCAAGGGCCGCATCCCGGTTACCATAGACGGCACCGAGCAGACTATCGACGTATGGATGAACAACTACGGCGTGGGCGACCGCAACTATCTTGATCCCGCCCTGTTCCGCAGCATCGCGGTGGAAAAAAGCCCCGCCCTCACGCGCGGCGTGAAATCGGGCGTCGGCGGCGCGGTCACCATCCGCACCATCGAAGCCGCCGACATCGTGCCTGAAGGGAAAAAATTCGGCTTCCAACTGAAAACGGAGTTCTCCAACAACAGCAACAAACAGGCCAACAACCTCAACCAATGGCTGGGCTGGGAAGACTACCGAACCCTGCCTTTCGGCGCGACGGCGGACGGCGCGGGCGGTGGCGTCGACCCGCATACCGGCCAGCAAAGCCCGCAGGCCTTGGTGGCCGACGGCCTGACCCCGCCCAAACATAAAAGCGGCCGCGATAATCGGCGTTTCGGCAACGACCGCGGCTATATGGCCGCCGCCGCCTTCAAAACCGAACTTTCAGACGGCCTGGCCGCCTACAGCTACCGCGACAAGGGCAACTACTTTGCCGGCACCAAGGGGGCGGAAGGCTACCTGCACAATCCGGTATACGACCTGCAAAAATGCTACGACCAAGGCGGCAGCGATTTCAACTGCAAAAACTCTGCCACCTTCGTGCCCAATATGGCCAAGGTCTACCACCCCGGGGTGGAAGTGCTCAACAGCAACACCGAAACCAAAACCCTGCTGTTGAAAAACAACTGGCATCTGCCCGGCAGCCATAAACTTGGCTGGCAGTATATGCGCACCGACGTGCGCTTTGGCGAAATCAACCCCTTCCATACCACCTATGTGATGAATATGGAAGAATACAATCCCAGCAACCGCCCCAAAGCACTGTCGCCGCAGATGCAAAGTATCGATTCCAATATCCGCACCGACACCTACAAACTCGGCTGGAACTGGAAGCCCGAAAACAGCCGCTGGATAGACCTGCAAGCCAACCTGTGGCGCATCAAAACCAATACCACCCGCCACCAGAGCGGCGGCATGGATTTGTCTGCTGCCAAACCGGACCCCTACTACGATGTCTGGCACTGGTGCACCAAACGCGGACAACTTCCGCCCGATTATGCCGACAGCTACAGCAGTTGCAGCAGCCTGATGGACGATTTCGGCGTAAACGGTTTGAGCAAAGAAGAAGTGATGAAAATCCTGCCCAACGACAACGGACAATACCGTGTACTTTCCGGCGCAGAACAGAAAACCCGCGTCAGCCGTACGGGCTTCGACCTCAACAACCGCTTCCGCCTTCATCCGCGCCTGCACATGACCCTGTCCGCCGACTATCAGAACGAGAAGCTGGAAGAAGAAGTGGAAGTGGTTAATTCGCAGGATATGTTCAACCTGGCCGGCATGGCCACCGGCATGACGAAAATCGCCGGCCCGCGCGGCGGCAAACGGCGCGAATGGGGAACCAACTTGGTATTCGACTGGCAGGCCACCGACCGCCTGAAAATCTCCGCCGGTATCCGATACCACAATTTCAGGGGCTTCGATACCGCCCTGGCCGAAGGCCGCGCCCGCCGCGACCCGCGCTATCAGGCTGGCGGCGGGCACGGCACTTATTCGGACGGCGTGTACATCCCATATTTCGAGCTGGTGGGCGATCAGGAGCGGCGCGATTGGGACGCGGTGGCCGAACAGAGCCGACGTGCCCACCAGTCAGGCAATGATGCCGCCATCGCCGCCGCCGACCGGGCCATGCAGGCGCACGGCGCACGCTATAAGCTGCCGAAATATTACAACAGTTCGGAATATAAGGTAGACGACCAGTATCACTATATCGGCAGCGACGGGCTTGTTTATTATAACGGTCGGGGTTATAATGATTCTCAAAATCATCCGTTGTACCGGGTTCGCCCCGTATATGTGCCGTTTGTGAACGGCAAGCTGGACAGCGGTTCGCTGCCCAAACATTTCCATGATTTTGTGAAAAATTATCAGGAAAAGGTTGCCAATCCGCAGGGATTGAATCAGGCACATTACCGATATTGGGCAGGGCTGGGAAATCCTAAGAACTGTATAAGAAGTAATGAAAACAGTTGTATGGATACTTGGCCAGGGAAACTGACCAACATGAGTGTCGGTTATCCGGAAACCGGCGGTGATACCGGATCAGGACATAAGATTATCAACAAACACTACACCGAAGAACAACGCTGGGCGCAGCCCAAACCGATACGCGCCCATGCCTGGGCGCCGACCGTTGCCGTCAGTTACGACCTGACCGACAACAACCGTCTGTTCGTGCGCTACGCGCAGATGACCCGCTTCCCCAGCGTATATGAAGTCGGCAGCTTTTACAACGACCTGGCCTATGTCGGATCGCCCAAAGCGCCGAATTTCCGCTTTAAGCCGGAACGCAGCCGCAGCCTGGAAATCGGCTACAACTTTAACTTCGCACCGCACTTTGCCCGGCTGCGCCAAGGCGATATGCGCCTGACCTACTACCGCAACCGCATCCGGAACGTGATCGAGACCACCGACCATTTCCGCACCGTGCAATACGACAGCAAGGATACCGCCGGGCTGGAATGGCAGGGCCGCATCGACAGCGGCCGCTTCTTCGCCGCGCTGGGCGCGACCTACCGCCTGAAACAGCAGATGTGCGACCGCGACACGGCCTTCGATTACGACCCCTACGGCTACAAAGGCGTGCCGATCTGCATCGAAGGGGGCTACGGCAGCACGCGCGGCTACCATGCCCTACAGCCGAAGTATTCGGTCAACCTTGATGCGGGCATGCGCGCCTTGGGCGAGAAACTCGAATTCGGCCTGCGCGGCATCTACCACAGCCGCGTCAACACCAAGCAATACGACCAACTGTTGAAGCGGGGTTTTGGGCATATCTTCAACAGCACCGGCAAGCCCTACCATTGGAACCCCTCGCTGACATGGGACGTGTACGGCCGCTATCAGGTGCACAAAAACCTCAACGTCAATCTCGGCATCACCAACCTGACCAACCGCTACTACCTTGACCCGATGAGCAACGTGCCCGCCCCCGGGCCGGGCCGGACGGTTACCTTCGGCATCACAGGCAGATTTTAGGGTTTGAATACATCGTACTCAGCAATACAGCACATTACCGCTACCGTCAGAATGAATGGCTACTAAATTTTAAATATCGATTTTAAATTGAGTCATTTAGAAATACGCTAAAGCAACAATATAACCATACTGTTTTACTCCTTTCTATTTCATGCCGTCTGAAAAAAAGCCGATACACCTTTCCGATGTATCGGCTTTCGTTATCTGCTTAACGCTTAATTTCTGCTGGGCAGTTCTTTTTCGCTCAATGGTTTGATGTACCAAATATCGCGGCAGTAGTCGGCGATAGAGCGGTCGGATGAGAAGAAGCCCATGTTGGCGATGTTGATCAAGGCTGATTTGCGCCATGCGGATACGTTGCGGTAGTGTTCGTCCGCTTTGTATTGCGTGTCGATGTAGCTGCGGAAATCGGCCATCAGTTGATAGAAGTCGCCGTATGGTTGCAACACGTCGTTGTAGCGGTTTGGCTCTTCCGGAGAGAAAGTGCCTTGGCTGATTTGGTTGACGACGCGGCGCAGGTCGCTGTCTCGCTCGATATAGCTCAACGGGTCGTAACCGTTGCGGCGGATTTCTTCGACTTGCTCGACGGTGTTACCGAAGATATAGCAGTTGTCCGCGCCGACTTTTTCCAAAATCTCAACGTTCGCGCCGTCCAGTGTACCCATGCAGATTGCGCCGTTGAGGGCAAATTTCATGTTGCTGGTACCGGATGCTTCTGTACCTGCCAGTGAGATTTGTTCGTGCAAATCGGCGGCTGGGATGATGATTTGGGCGAGGCTGACGCTGTAGTTCGGGATGAACACAACTTTAATCAGGTCGCGGATACGGGTGTCGTTGTTGATGACTTTGGCAACGTCGTTAATTAATCGGATGATTTTCTTCGCCATGTAATAGGCGGAAGCGGCTTTACCGGCAAAGATGAACACGCGCGGCTGCCAATCGAAATCCGGGTTTTCCAGGATTTTGTTGTAGCGGTCGACGATGTGCATCACGTTCAATGCTTGACGTTTGTACTCGTGGATACGTTTGATTTGGATGTCGAAAAGTGCATCGGTGTTAACTTTGATGCCCAGCTCGGTTTCGATGTATTTGGCAAGACGCTCTTTGGCGGCTTTTTTCACTTCGCCGAATTCTGCCTGTACGGAGGCATCGTCCACTTTGTCGTTGAGCTTGGTCAGGTTGTCCAAATGCAGACGCCAGTCTTCGTCGCCCAGATGTTTGTCCAAGAATTTGGTCAGGCCCGGGTTGGCGATGTTGATCCAGCGGCGCGGGGTGACGCCGTTGGTTACGTTGGTAAAGCGTTCTGGGAACACTTTGGCAAAGTCGGCAAAGATGGATGTGGTCATCAAATCGGAGTGGATTTTTGCCACGCCGTTGACTTTGTGCGAACCGATCACGGCAAGCCATGCCATGCGAACGCGACGGCCGTGGGTTTCGTCAATGATGGATACGCGGCGGACAAAGTCGTCGTCGAAGTTACCGATGGCACGCAAGGCATTGAGGAAGTAGGCGTTGATTTCAAAGATGATGTCCAAGTGGCGCGGCAGCAGACGGCCCATCAGGTCAACCTGCCAGGTTTCCAAGGCTTCGCTCATCAATGTGTGGTTGGTGTAAGAGAAAATCTTACAGCACATATTCCATGCTTCAGTCCATGCGATACCCTCTTCGTCAATCAGGATGCGCATCAATTCTGGAATAGCGAGCACCGGATGGGTATCGTTCAAGTGGATGGCGACTTCGTCCGCCAAAGTGCGGATGCTTGGGAAACGGCATTTGTGACGTGCAACGATGTCTTGAACGGAAGCGGAAACCAAGAAGTATTCTTGCTTCAGGCGCAATTCGCGGCCGGAATCGGTGGAGTCGTTCGGATACAGAACGCGTGAGATGTTTTCGTCGCTGTTTTGTGCGCGAACGGCAGAGGCATAGTCGCCTCGGTTGAAGTCGGCAAGGTCAAACAAGTTGCCTGCGTGTGCAGTCCACAAGCGCAATGGGTTGGCACATTCGCCGCCATAGCCAGGAATGATTTCATCGTATGCCCAAGCGGAAATTTCTTCGCTCGGCTGCCATTCTTTTTTGTCGCCCAAGTTCAACACTTGACCGCCGAAACGGACGGAATATTGTTTGTTCGGACGGGCAAACTGCCATGCCAAATCTTGGTCGAGCCACAAATCGGGTTTTTCAACTTGTTGGCCGTCCACGATTTCTTGTTTGAACATACCGTATTGGTAACGGATGCCGTAGCCCATGGCCGGAATGCGCAGGGTTGCCAAAGAGTCGAGGAAGCAGGCAGCCAGACGGCCCAAACCGCCGTTACCCAAACCCGGATCTTCTTCTTGTTCGCAGACATCGGCAAATTCTTTGCCCAGTTGCTTAAAGGCTTCTTCGAATTCGGCATAAACGCCTTCGTTAATCAGCGCGTTGACAAACGAACGGCCGAGCAGAAATTCCATAGACAGGTAATAAACCATGCGTTTGCTGTTGTCAATGTGGGCGCGGCGTGTTTTGAGGAAATCTTCCGCAATCAGGTCACGCGCGGCAAGCATGGCGGCGTTGAGCCATTGGTGTGAAGTTGCCTCCTTCGGATCTACGCCCAAGATGAAAATCAGCTTGTAAACGATGGATTTACGGATGGTTTCGGCGTCCGGTTTAGGCATTACATAATCGTAACCGGAGATGGGGAGTTTTTTCTTAGCCATGGAAGCCTTTCTCTAGCGTGAGGCACTGGACAACGCGCCTGATGGTTTTATTAAAAACAACGAAACTCGGTTTTCAGACGGCCTGACAACGGCAACAGGCCGTCTGAAAGGAATGGTGCGTAGATTTGTTACAAACTAAGGAGATTATAGCGGAAAGATTTAAAAAAAGGATATATTTTTCTTTATAAAACATTCAATTAACAATTAAACCATTCATCATCTTATCGGCATTTTCAATTTATACCACTAAGCTGCAAATCATAAAATACTGACAAAATATCAAAGAATTAATCAACCAATAGTTTAATTCTCATTTAATTTGTTTTATGTAAAATCCAAATCCCCATATGCTCAACAACACATTTTCCTGATTCTTCGTAATTAAATTTCTCAGATGGTACGCAAGAAATTTCCCAATTGCCTTGAGGCAGGTTAAATAACTGACGACTACGTTTGGCATTGACCAACAGCAGCCACTCGTCGTCCAAAACAATCTGAATCGCCTTACTGCCCCTGTTGTGCCAACAATATTCGGTCATTGGGCTGCCGTCGGCATTGAGCCATTGCACACGCTCTTTTTCCCACCAACAATCATCTGTCAGCAGCTTGATTTGGCTGCGAACACGTATCAACTCTTGAGTGTAATTTTGCAATACATAGGACTCATTTTGCCAATCCAACCATGTAATCGGATTATCTTGGCAGTAGCTGTTGTTGTTGCCTTGCTGACTGTTGCCGAACTCATCGCCCGCCAAAAGCATGGGCGTACCGTTAGATAAAAATAAGGAGGCAAGCAGCGCTTTGGAGGTGTATTCGCGGTTGAGCAAAACCTCTTCATCATCGGTTTCACCTTCTACGCCGTGGTTGTAGCTGATGTTTTCATTATGCCCGTCACGGTTGTTTTCGCCGTTGGCTTCGTTGTGTTTTTCGTTGTAGCTGACCAAATCGCGCAGAGTGAAGCCGTCGTGTGCAGTGATGAAGTTGATGCTGGCAGAAGGGTGGCGGCCGCTGTGGTTGAAAATATCGGACGACCCGGCCAAACGTTCGGCAAATGCGCCCAAATTACCGCTTTCCCACGACCAAAACGCGCGCATATCATCGCGGAAACGGCCGTTCCATTCGGCAAAAGGTTGCGGGAAATTGCCCAAGTGATAGCCGCCCTCGCCGATGTCCCATGCTTCGACAATCAGTTTCAAACCGGCCAAAACCGGGTCTTGATACAAGACTTGAAAAAAACGGCCGTACGATTGGAAATCAGGTTCGCGTCCCAATACGGTTCCCAAATCGAAACGGAAGCCGTCGATATGAAACTCTTCAGCCCAATAGCGCAGGCTGTCTGCCGCCCAACGGGTAACGTCTCTCCGGACAATATTGAGCGTATTGCCGCAACCCGACCAGTTTTCATAATTGCCGTAAGGGGTGTGCCAATACCATAAGGTGTTGTCGATACCGCGCTGACACAGCATCGGTCCTTTGTCGTCCTGCTCTGCCGTGTGGTTGTACACGACATCCAAAATCACTTCCAAACCTGCCTGATGCAGGGCTTTGACCGCTTGTTTAAACTCCGCCGTCGCACGCTCGGGATTGTCGGCATAAGACGGCTCGACGGCAAAATGGGAGTAAGTGTTGTAGCCCCAATAATTGCTCAAGCCCATCTGCTGAAGATGGTATTCGTCCAGATGATAATGAATCGGCAGCAGCTCGACCGTTGTCACCCCCAACTCTTGCAAATAGGCTAAAACCCGTTTATCGCACAAGGCCTTATAAGTGCCTGCATATTTCAAATCGGGGAATTGCTTGGTCAACCCTTTGACATGGGCTTCATAAATAACGGTTTTGCCCCACGGTATTTCCGGACGGCAATCTTTGGCCCAATTGAATCGGCTGCGTCCGATCACGACGCTTTTCGGCGCAACGGCGGCATTGTCGCGTTCATCTTCCGGCCTAAACCATGCCATTTCTTCGGCGGTACGGTAGCTTGGTTTGCCGTCAATTTTTTTAGAATACGGGTCAATCAGCAATTTATTGGGATTAAAACATGAGCCGTATTCTGCGTTTTCACGTCCATACACGCGGAAACCGTATCGCTGCCCTGCCTTAACGTCCGGCACAAATCCGTAAAATACCGAACCGCGCCGCGAAGGCATCTCTAAACGGGTTTCTTTATCCTTATCAAACAGACACAATTCGACCTTTTCGGCATTGATGGAAAACAAGGTGAAATTCGCACCCTTGCTCGTCAGGGTCGCGCCCATAGGATAAGGCTTGCCTTCCTCGATATGCCATGATTTGGCAGACATAGAATGATTCCTTGGTATGTATTTGGTTTCGTGTCCAATATAAGGCCGTCTGAAAATCTTTCAGACGGCCTTGAGTCATATTGATATCACTATCTTTTAATTTTCAGCTGATGAGGCAGGCATGATGCCCACCCTCAAAGTTGATTTACGCTTCTTCTTTGACTGCCGCCTGATACAGGTAAACGGTTGCCAACGGCGGTACGGTAACAGACAGGGAATTTGGTTTGCCATGCGACCAAACTTCTTCTGTCTCCACCGTTGCGCCGGCAGAAACGCCGCTACCTTTGTAATGCAGGTCGTCTGAATTGAGGATTTCGCGGTATTCGCCGGCAGAGTTCACACCGAATCGATAGCCTTCGCGTACCACAGGTGTGAAGTTGCTGATGACGATAACACGGTTGCCTTCACGGTCGCGGCGCTCGAAAACGAATACGGAATTGTCGCCGTCGTCAGCAACCAGCCACTCAAAGCCTTCAGGCCATTGGTCTAATTGGTAAAGCGGCGCGTTGTCTTTATAGACATGGTTCAATTCGCGCACGAAGTCTTGTACGCCTTTGTGCCAGCCGCCCTCTTGCTCCAGCAGGAACCAATCCAAGCCTTCGTTGTAGTTCCACTCGCGACCTTGTGCAAACTCATTGCCCATAAACAAAAGTTTTTTGCCGGGGAAGCCGTACATAAAGCCGTAGTAGGCGCGTAGGTTGGCGAATTGTTGCCAGCAGTCGCCGGGCATCCGTCCGAGTAGCGAGCGTTTGCCGTGTACGACTTCATCGTGCGAGAGCGGCAGGACGAAGTTTTCGCTGTACTGATACATCATGCCAAAAGTCATTTTGTTGTGGTGATATTTGCGGTTGATGGGGTCTTCCATCATGTAACGCAAAGTATCGTTCATCCAGCCCATATTCCATTTGAAGCTGAAGTTCAAACCTTCTTGACGGGTGACGTTGGCGAATGAAGTAGATTCTTCAGCGATTTCAGTCGCAGCCGGAACTTCCTCTTTCAACATGGTGTTGGTATCGCGCAGGAAAGCGATGGCTTCAAGGTTTTCATGGCCGCCGTATTGGTTCGGAATCCACTCGCCATCTTTGCGCGAATAGTTGCGGTAAATCATCGAAGCCACCGCGTCAACGCGGATACCGTCAAAGCCAAAACGTTCTATCCAATACAAAGCATTGCCTTGCAGGAAGTTTTTCACTTCGTTTCTGCCGAAGTTGTAAATCAGGGTATTCCAGTCTTGATGGTAGCCTTCGCGCGGGTCGGCGTGTTCGTACAGCGCGGTGCCGTCAAATTTGGCCAGACCGTGATCGTCAGTCGGGAAATGGCCGACCACCCAGTCGAGGATAACACTGATGCCCTCGTCGTGCGCGGCTTTAATTAATGCGCGCAATTCTTCCGGCGAACCGAAACGGCTGGTCGGCGCATACAAACCGGTCGCCTGATAGCCCCATGAGCCGTCAAACGGATATTCGGAAACAGGCAGGAACTCAATATGGGTAAAGCCCATGTCTTTGACATATGCGACCAATTCTTTGGCCAGCTCTTCGTAAGTCAGCCAGAAATTGTTTTCCGGATTGCGTTTCCACGAACCCAAATGCACTTCATAAATGCTGATCGGCGCATCAATGGCGTTGGCACGGGCGCGGAGGGCCGGTTCTTCCACTTCGTCAGGCAAACCGCGCACGATAGATGCCGTGGTCGGGCGCAGTTCCGCACCGAAAGCATACGGGTCGGCTTTTTCGCGCACATCACCGTTGGCATCGCGGATTTCAAATTTGTAGAGGGCATTGAGTTTGACGGCAGGAATAAAGATGTCCCAAATGCCGTTGTCGCGGTGGAAACGCATCACATGGCGGCGGCCGTCCCAGCTGTTGAACTCGCCGATAACGGAAACGCGTTGCGCATTTGGCGCCCATACGGCAAAACGTACGCCCTTCACGCCGTCCAACTCAGCAAAATGCGCGCCTAAAGTCTCATAAGGACGCAGGTGTTTGCCTTCGGCCAACAGCCAGGAATCCATGTCTTGCAACGCAGAGCTAAAATGATAAGGGTCTTCTTCAATTACAGGCTCGGCGTCTTCGGTATAACGGATACGCAAAGCATAATCGGGTGCATCATCGGGCAAAACAGCCACAAAGAAACCGCGTTCATCAATTTTTTCAGACGGCACGATGAGTTCGCCGCTGCGGCGGTTCACGATATCCACGCTTACTGCGCCGGGAATCAAAACGCGCACCACTTCATCGCCCTCTGCAAGGCGATGTCGCCCCAGATAAGCGAACAAATCGCTGTGGGTGGCAAGAAACAGGCTTTCGACCGTATCGCGCTCGATTTGGTCAAGTTCATGATAAGTCTTGATTTGGCTGTTTGTTTTCATGCGTACCTCGTCAATAATGGCAAGTTGGCCGCCCATGAGGCGGTGTTGTAGGAAATCTTCCAAAGAAACCGGCATTTTTTGCGCCCAGTTCGGATAGCCTTCGGTTACACCCGGGACATTCAGATTGTCGATGACGCCCAGCAGGTTTTCCAACTGTATGGCGTAAAGTTTGCTGCGGCTCAATGCGCCGTATTTGTGCAAAGCCGCCAGCAAGGTTTCATCGGCTTTTGCCGGCATTTGTACGTCTGCACCCAGACAGCCGGTTTCTTTCAATTTATCCAGCAAATCGGCTTTATCGTGTTCGCGTTCATCCAAGGCCGTCTGAAAAGCGGCTGCATCAGGCAAAGTACCGAGTTTGAACATCGTATCCAAATCTTTGCCTATCCAATACCCTGCCAGTGGCGCGACATCGTGGGTGCTGATGACCGTAATCGCCTGCTCGGGGTATTCTTCAGGTAACTGAAAACCGTTCCAGCCCTTACTGAAATACATCACTTTGTAGGAGAACACTTGATAGCGGTTGAGCAGATAACGCGCTTGATCGGGTACCGTACCCAAATCCTCGCCGATAATGACGCAACAGTTGCGCTGGCTTTCCAATGCCAAAATAGCAAACATCACTTCGGCATCGTAATGCACATACGCACCGAAATCTGCTGTTTTACCGTTTAACACCCACCACAAACGACACAATGCCATCACATGGTCAATCCGCAACACGCCATACAAGCGCATGTTTTCACGCAACAGATGGGCAAATTTTTCATAGCCCGTATGCTTCAACATCAACGGATTAAGCGGCGGCAAATCCCAATTCTGCCCTGTCGGCCCCAAAGGATCGGGCGGCGCGCCGACTGACAAGTCCATACAATAATCTTGGCGGTTTAACCAAGTATCCGCGCTGCCTCGCGCCACGCCGACTGCCAAATCGCCGTAAATGCCGAGTTTGACACCGTATTCGGCAGCGGCTTGGTTGACTTCGAGCAACTGCTCCGCGCAAAGCCATTGCAGCCACATATAAAAACGGATTTCCCGCTCATGACTGCGCGCGAATTTTTCTACCGCTTCGCCATCAGGTTGATGAAATTCAGACGGCCATGACTGCCAACCCACTTGTCCGGGACGGCTGTAATACTGGCCCAAAGCCTCAAACAAACCGAAGCCCTGCAAAGCCTCGCCTTTTTCTAATACAAATGCTTCAAATGCAGCGCGTTCATTTGCCGCAGCTTCACAGGCATCTTGTTCAAATGCATTAAACGCCATTTGCAGCGCATCACGCTTGCATGCCCAAACTGCCGTATAAGTCACCGTTTCCGTAACACGCAAAGCGGCAATGCGCTGACGGATTTTCGGTTGGGCCTGCCAGTTTTTCAGTTGCTCGTTATAAGTAAACGCGCCGACTTTCTCGATATCCAAATAAATCGGATTGAGCCATTCGCGCGAAGAAGGGCTATACGGGCTGGCAAAGGCAGGCTTGCTGGTAAACAAGGCGTGCAAAGGGTTGATACCGACAAAATCCAGCTTTTTCTCCGCCGCATATTTCATCAGATTCAGCAAATCGGTAAAGTCGCCTATGCCCCAGTTGCGCTCGGAACGCAGGCTGTACAAATGCATGGTCAAACCATTCATCCGTCCGCCATTCGCAAGCAGTTTGGGCTGGTAAACCGATTCAGGTGCAACAATCAGACGTACAAGGCGACATTTGCCGCCGGTCTTGGCCGACAAAGTGTAATAACCGCAAGCCAGTTGGGGCAGCTTAATCCAAAGCGTATCGTTGTCGCCCGGATATAAAGTCAAGGTCTGGTACTCATCCGCCTCATCAATCAATACGACCGCTTCCGCACCATGAAATTCAGACGGCATCTGTAAAGATTCTTCACCGTTTTCATGCGCGACCATCGTATTCAGATAAAGGCCGTCTGAATCGGGTTTGCTTTTATCCAAAACAGCAACGATCGATTCCAAAACTTCAGGTTTGGTCGCATGATATGTACCGTTGATGTCGTGGTAGCCTAAATCAATACCGGCCTCTAGAGCCTGCTGCTCCAATGTTTCACTCATTGCATTCTGCCTGTTTTACCAATATCTGAATCTTAATACAGATTCTGTCGCACTGTTACATGTAATTCATTGTAGTCTCTAACAAAATCCATATTTCCCTGTTTGATTTGACCTGCGCCAAAATTTCCTATTTATCTGTCTTGTAAAAACTTAAAGGCCGTCTGAAAAAGAAGGTTTCATTCCTTTTCAGACGGCCTTTATCATGTTTCAAGCCTGATTAGTGATGGTGATGACCGTGCGGGCCATGTACGTGACCGTGGGCAATTTCTTCCTCAGTCGCATCGCGTACACCTTCAACGGTCGCTTTGAACAATACTTTCATACCGGCCAAAGGATGGTTGCCGTCTACTACGGCTTTACCGTCGGCAACATCGGTTACACGATAAATCAATACATCGCCTGTTTCCGGATCATCGGCTTCAAACATCATGCCAACTTCAACTTCAACAGGGAACACACTTACATCTTCAATGCGCACCAACTCAGGATCTTGCTCGCCGAAAGCATCATCAGGCGACAAAGCCACTTCAACGGTATCGCCTACATTTTTGCCGTGCAACGCTTCTTCCACCAAAGGGAAAATACCGTCATAACCGCCATGCAGGTAAGCAATCGGCTCTTCGGTTTTGTCCAACAGTTGGTTGTTGGCATCGTACATTTCATAATGCAGGGAAACTACGGAATTTTTAACAATAGACATCATGTCGTCCTTAATCAATATTTATAAAGTCAAGCTCAGGCTATTCTATCACAGCTGTAACTAAACAATCGGTTTACCTTAAACAAATCCTTTTGGCGAATACAACAAAACCGAAAAAGTCCATACAAAAAACAAAATTGAATGATTCCAATCAACAAAAGTTGCTTTTTCACAACACAAAGTTGCTAAATTACAAAAATTTCCCTAAACGCAAAAACATTCCAAACCCTTAAAACCTATAACAAATAAAAATACACAACTCATTGAATACAATGTATTTTTAAAATCTTCATTAATAATGAATATTTTCAGATGATTTTTCGTGCGCCAATATGATTTACATTATTTTCACTATTTTCGTATTGATTTTAGCCAACAAACGGTTACGCAACGTTGCATTGACCTATCCCGTGGGGCATAATATTAAAAAATTCAGTAATGAATTTCTACTGTACAGGCCGTTTGACGGCTATTTTTAGTTTAAATCGATTTAAAAAAGGTTCTTAAAAATGAAAAAATCTCTGTTCGCTGCTGCTTTGTTGTCTTTAGCTTTGGCCGCTTGTGGCGGTGCTGATAAAGCTGCTGAATCTGCTGCTTCTGCTGCTTCTGAAGCCGCTGCATCTGCTACTGAAGCTGCTGCATCTGCTACTGAAGCTGCCGCTTCTGCTGCTACCGAAGCTACTGAAGCTGCTGCTTCTGCTACTGAAGCTGCTGCTTCTGCTACTGAAGCTGCTGCTTCTGAAGCTGCTAAATAATATTCTTTTGAATATAAGAAAAGCAGGATACCATTGCGTATCCTGCTTTTTTACATTCCTCACACTCCCCTTCCCGATTTTTTCGCCTGACTGCCATGCACCTTCACGACCGTTTTACTGAGTTTCTTTCCGCCTCTGAAATCATCGAAGCCACTCCGGCCTTGTTAAACGACCAACGCCGCCGCTTTGTTTCTTCGCCGGATATTGTCTTACAGCCGAACTCTGTCGAGAGCGTGCAGAAAATCATGCGTTTCTGTTTTGAAAACTGCATATGTGTAACCCCGCAAGGCGGCAATACAGGATTATGCGGCGCAACGGTAACCACCGAAGGCGTACTGCTCAACCTCTCCAAGCTAAACCGCATCCGCGATATCAACCTTGCCGACAACAGCATGACGGTTGAAGCTGGCGTGATTTTGCAAAATGCTCAAAAGGCGGCAGCCGAAGCCGGACGACTGTTTCCGCTCAGCCTTGCCAGCGAGGGCTCTTGCCAAATCGGTGGCAATATCGCCTGCAATGCCGGCGGTTTGAATGTCTTGCGTTACGGCAGCATGCGTGATTTGGTATTGGGTTTGGAAGTCGTTTTACCAAACGGCGAACTGGTTTCCCACCTTCAGCCCCTGCACAAAAACACAACCGGCTACGACTTGCGCCATCTTTTTATCGGCAGCGAAGGAACATTGGGCATCATTACCGCCGCCACACTCAAACTCTTTGCCCAGCCCAAAACCAAAGCAACCGCATGGGTAGGTTTAGACGATATTGAATCCGCCGTCTCGCTTTTAACTGCGGTACAAGGCCATTTTGCCGAGCGCTTGACCAGCTTCGAGCTGATCAGCCGCTTTGCCCTCGATTTATCTTCGGAATTCAGCCAACTCA
>NZ_CATNVN010000034.1:0-15404 GCF_951230505.1 uncultured Neisseria sp. | reverse complement strand
AAACCGTCAGGACGCATCACGCCGTCAACAGGTTTGCCCATACCGTCGATGATGTTGCGCAACTGACGATCGTTCATATCAACCACGCGACGCCACAGCACGCGTTTCGGATCGATGTTCAACTCATTGCCTTGATAGATATGGTTGTCGAGCATGGCGGCGAGCAGGTTATTCGCCGCGCCGATGGCGTGGAAGTCGCCGGTGAAGTGCAGGTTGATGTCTTCCATCGGCAAAACTTGGGCATAGCCGCCGCCTGCCGCGCCGCCTTTAACACCAAACACCGGACCCAAAGAAGGCTCGCGCAGGGCGATAACCGAGTCTTTGCCGATATGGCGCAATGCGTCCGCCAAACCGATGGTTACAGTGGTTTTACCCTCACCCGCAGGAGTCGGATTAATGGCGGTAACCAAAATCAGACGGCCTTGTTTTTGCGGCAGCTTGAATGCCTCGGCAGGATTGATTTTGGCTTTGTAATGGCCATAGGGCTCGATGTTGTCAACGTTCAAACCCAGCTTGGCGGCAATTTCACCAATCGGGCGCATGGTGGAAGACTGGGCAATTTCAGCATCGGTTTTGAAGCTCATGATTTTCCTTTATTGAGAGAGGGAAAGGCCGTCTGAAACAATATAATAGAGACGGCTGGAAGAAAAAGAATATTAGTTCTATTATAGCGTTTTCCAAAGACAAACCGCAGTGAAAATTTCGATATTTCATCAACAAGCGGATTCATATTGTCAACAATTTGAAACAAAGGAATAAAACATGAGCAGCAACGCATGGCTGTTTTGGGCATTGGCATCGGCAGGCTTCGCCTCATTGACCGCCATTTTCGCCAAAATGGGTTTACAGGGCATAGATTCGGATTTCGCCACCTTTATCCGCACCTTGGTCATCCTCGCCGCTTTAGTATTGTTTTTAACCTACACCGGCAAATGGCAGGGTGTGAACGGCTTTACCGACCGCAACTGGATATTCCTCATCCTATCCGGCCTCGCTACCGGCGCCTCTTGGCTTGCCTACTTCAAAGCCCTGCAACTGGGCAACGCCTCACAAGTCGCACCCGTCGACAAATTCAGCCTGGTCTTGGTCGCCCTGATGGCCGTCGTTTTCTTAGACGAACGCCCAAGCACGCAGGAATGGATAGGCTTAGGTTTGGTAACCGCAGGCGTATTGACTTTAGCTTTGAAGCGATAAAGATTGGAAGATCAAAAAGGCCGTCTGAAAAATTTCAGACGGCCTTTGCTTTGCTTCAAACAATCAGCTCACAATTAATTTGAACCGACTTTGATTTTTTGCCACAAGTTGACAGACAGTTTTTTCGCATCTGCGCTCATTTGAGGCATGACGAAACCGTCTTTCATGTCTTGCTCGTTCGGGAAAATAGAACGTGTGTTCACCAGCTCGGCAGGCATTTTTTCGCGTGCAGGTTTGCTGGCCGGTGCGAAGGTTACGGCGATACCGTTTTTCGCAGCCACTTCGGGATCAAGTGTGTAGTTGATGTATTTGTGGGCATTGACGATGTTTTTCGCATCGGCCGGAATCAGCCAAGATTCGATCCAGAAGCCCATGCCTTTCGGCGTCAACACCTCAATGCCGACATTATTTTTCACTTCTTCAGAACGCGCTTTGGCCAAGTTCAAGTCGCCGCCATTACCTGCCGCCAAGCAGATGTCGCCGCGTGCCAATTCGTCAATGATGGAAGGGCTGAAACGTTTTACATCAGGACGGATAGACTTCAACACTTCCGCCGCCGCTTTCAAATCTTCAGGATTCGAGCCTTTAGGATCTTTACCCAAGTAGTTCAACAAGATTGGGAACATTTCGCTCGGTGTATCCCACAAAGCGATGCCGCAAGATTTCAGCTTGTTAGTGTATTCAGGTTTAAACAGCAAATCCCAGCCGTTTTCAGGCAATTTTCCACCCAAAAGCTCCTTGCCCTTCGCCGTAATCGCAATCGTATTCACACCTGAGAAGTATGGAACGGCGTATTGATTGCCCGGGTCGGCGGTTTCCAACATCTTCAGCAATTCAGGGTCGATGTTTTTGTAGTTCGGAATCAGATCCTTATTGATTTTTTGGTACGCACCTGCCTCAATTTGACGTGGCAGGAAGGCAATACCGGGTACAACCAAGTCATAGCCGGATTTACCGGTCAGCATTTTGGCTTCCAGCGTTTCGTTGTTTTCATACAAATCATAAGTCAGCTTCAAATTATTGGCTTTTTTGAAGTCTTCGACTGTACTTTCGTCAACGTAGTTTGACCAGTTGTAGATATTCAAAGTATCGGTAGCGGCTGCCTCGGCATTGGCAGCAGGCGTGCTGCCTGCTTGAGGTTGCTCGGCTTTTTTCTCGCCACCGCCGCACGCGGCCAAAGACAATGCGGCCAATACGGCTAATACAGATTTTTTCATACGGGCAGATTCCTGATGAAAGAGTGGTTAATGTCAATAAATAAGAAACCCTGCACCCCATAAACACCCCGGCGCAGAGTTAGGCTATTGTAATGGAAACGTAAGCAAACGAAAAGCAATATCCATCTGATTTTTATTGAAATAAGGCAAAGCAACATCATCTTTTTCCCAAAAGCGTTGCACCGGCTGTCGTTTTTGGGCAAAATACGGCTGATTTGCGCGCGTTTATAGAGAAAAAGCTTGCATACAAGGAAATCTGTCTTTAAAATTGCGCGTTTACAGAATTTATTTTTCAGGAGATATTCAATATGGCAAACAGCGCACAAGCCCGCAAACGTGCCCGCCAGTCGGTTAAACAACGCGCCCACAACGCCAGCCTGCGTACTGCATTCCGTACCGCTGTGAAAAAAGTGTTGAAAGCAGTTGAAGCCGGCGACAAAGCTGCTGCTCAAGCAGTTTACCAAGAATCCGTTAAAGTCATCGACCGTATCGCTGACAAAGGCGTATTCCACAAAAACAAAGCAGCCCGTCACAAAAGCCGTCTGTCTGCTAAAGTAAAAGCTTTGGCTTAATACTGACGCAGATGCCGAAAATCCTGACAACCAAAGCAGGATGAATCGAGCTGATACAATGCCCCTGAGGTCCTGCCTTTCAGGGGCATTGCCGTATTCACCGCCCAAACCGACTAAACAAAACCATTTACCCTTTCATCAGGCCGTCTGAAAAACAACGGAAACTCTCATGAACAAGATGTTGAAACATTCCCTAAGTATCGGATTCATTGTCGCCGCCCCACTGGCTGCCGCCGATACCGCCCTACACTGCACCACCATTCAAGACAACGCCACCCGTTTGGCGTGTTACGACAACATCTACTCGGCGCAATTCCCTCCTCAATCCCCACTGCCGCAAGCGCAAACCGAAACCGCCAAAACACCGGTTGACCTCGAAAAAAGCGTGCGCAAGAGCATTGAGAAAAAAGAAGCGGCCATCGTATTCGACAACCCTACCCATCCGAATATTTCAGACGACGTATTAAGCGAAACTACCGACAGCTACACGCCTTTAAGCCTGATGTACGATTTGGATAAAAACGACACACGCGGCCTATTGAGCGTACGCGAGCATAACCCTATGTACCTCATGCCCGTTTGGTACAACAGCAGCCCCAACTATTACCCGGAATCCCCCAGCCGCGGCGTAACCACACAGGAAAAATTCAGCGAGCAAAAACGTCTCGAAACTAAAATGCAGGTTTCCTTCAAAAGCAAGATTACCGAAGATTTATTCAAAACCCGTGCCGACGTATGGTTTGGCTACACCCAAAAATCCGACTGGCAAATCTTCAACCAAGGCCGCAAATCCGCTCCGTTCCGCAATACCGACTACGAGCCCGAAATCTTCATTACCCAACCCGTTAAAGCAGACCTGCCTTTCGGCGGCAAACTGCGCATGGTCGGCGCAGGTTTTGTTCACCAGTCCAACGGTCAAAGCCGCCCCGAATCACGCTCATGGAACCGAGTTTACGCCATGGCCGGCATGGAATGGGGCAAGCTGACCGTCATTCCTAGGGTTTGGATGCGCGCCTTCGACCAAAAAGGAGAAGACGACGATAATCCGGACATCAACAAATACATGGGTTACGGCGACTTAAAAGTCCAATACCGCTTCAATGACAAACAAAATGTTTATTCCGTCCTGCGTTACAATCCGAAAAGCGGACGCGGTGCCGTTGAAGCAGCCTATACTTTCCCCATCAAAGGCAAACTCAAAGGCGTTGTCCGCGGCTTCCACGGCTACGGCGAAAGCTTGATTGACTACAACCACAAACAAAACGGCATCGGCTTCGGCCTGATGTTCAACGACTGGGACGGCATCTAAATAACCCCATATTGTTTCAGACGGCCTTTGCAATCAAGGCGGCCGTCTGAAACAATAAAACAAAACAAGCCATTCGTTTAAAATACTCGTTTCCTAGCGTCCAAACGCGTATAATGCAAAGTTTGGGCAAAACTTGCCGGAATGAAACAAAGATGACAGAAGCCGCAGCCGAAAGCGGAAAAATCGCCAAGGCTTTAAAGAAATACCTGATTACAGGCGTGCTGGTTTGGTTGCCGATTGCCGTAACCATCTGGGCGATGAGCTACATCATCTCCGCCGCCGACAGACTGATCAACCTATTACCGGAAAGCTGGCAGCCCCAGCATTTCTGGGGGTTCAACATTCCCGGCTTGGGCATTGTTGCCGCCACAGTCGTCTTGTTCGTTACCGGCGTATTCGCCGCCAACGTATTGGGCAGACGGATTCTCGGCGCATGGGACAGCCTTTTAGGACGCATTCCCGTCGTTAAATCCATCTACTCCAGCGTTAAAAAAGTTTCCGAATCCCTGCTCTCCGACAGCAGCCGCTCGTTCAAAACCCCCGTACTGGTTCCCTTTCCGCAACCGGGCATTTGGACGATAGCCTTTGTTTCCGGCCATATCCCCACTAAACTCAAAGGCAGCCTGCCGCAAGACGACGACTATATTTCCGTTTACGTCCCAACCACGCCCAACCCGACCGGCGGCTATTACATCATGGTTAAAAAAAGCGACGTTCGCGAGCTGGACATGAGTGTGGATCAGGCATTGAAATATGTAATTTCACTGGGCATGGTGATGCCGGACGACTTACCGGTTAAAGCCCTACCCGCCCAAAAGCCGTCTGAAGACGGTGATACCGAACACAACAATTAAGGTCTTCTTTTTTTTCAGACGGCCTTTCCTTCTTTTCAAATTGAACAATATAAAAAGGTGATTTTATGCGTACCAACTATTGCGGCCTTATCAGCGAGCAATACTTAGACCAAACCGTTACCGTCAAAGGCTGGGTACACCGCCGACGCGACCACGGCGGTGTGATTTTTATCGACCTGCGCGACCGCGAAGGCATCGTTCAAGTCGTTATCGACCCTGATACTCCGGAAGCATTTGCCGCTGCCGACTCTTCCCGCAACGAATACGTTTTAAGCATTACCGGCCGCGTACGCAACCGTCCAGAAGGTACAACCAACGACAAAATGATTTCCGGCAAAATCGAAATCCTTGCCAAAGAAATCGAAGTCTTGAACGCTGCCGCTACGCCTCCGTTCCAAATCGACGATGAAAACATCAGCGAAAACGTTCGCCTGACCAACCGCGTTATCGACTTGCGCCGTCCCACCATGCAACGCAACCTGCGCCTGCGTTATCAAGTGGCCATGGGCGTTCGCCGCTACTTGGACGCGCAAGGCTTCATCGACATTGAAACACCGATGCTGACCCGCTCTACTCCGGAAGGCGCACGCGACTACCTCGTACCAAGCCGCGTTCATCCGGGCGAATTCTTCGCTCTGCCGCAATCTCCACAATTGTTCAAACAATTGCTGATGGTGGCCGGTTTCGACCGTTACTACCAAATTACCAAATGTTTCCGTGATGAAGACTTGCGTGCCGACCGCCAACCTGAATTCACTCAAATCGACTTGGAAACCTCGTTCCTGAACGAGGATGAAATCATGGACATCACCGAAGGCATGGCCAAACAAGTCTTCAAAGATGCTTTAAACGTAGATTTGGGCGACTTCCCACGCATGCCTTACTCTGAAGCCATGTTCTACTACGGCTCTGACAAACCGGATATGCGCATCAACTTGAAATTTACCGAGTTGACCGACCTGATGAAAACGGAAGAATTCAAAGTCTTCCGTGGCGCCGCCGACATGAAAGGCGGCCGCGTAGTTGCTCTGCGCGTACCGAACGGCGCGAAATTCAGCCGCAAAGAAATCGACGAATACACCAAATTTGTCGGCATCTACGGCGCAAAAGGTCTGGCATACATCAAAGTAAACGATGTCAGCAACCTTTCCAACGGCGAAGACAGCGGCCTGCAATCTCCAATCGTGAAATTCCTGTCCGAAAACGCCCTGAAAGAAATCATCGAGCGTACCGGCGCACAAAATGGCGATATTATCTTCTTCGGTGCAGACAAAACCAAAGTCGTGAACGAAGCCATCGGCGCATTGCGTATCAAAGTCGGCTTGGAACACGGCAAAGACAACGGCTACTTCGTAGACGAATGGAAACCTTTGTGGGTTGTCGATTTCCCAATGTTCGAATACGACGAAGAAGCCGACCGCTACGTTGCCGTACACCATCCGTTTACGGCGCCTAAAGAAGGCCATGAAGACCTGATGGTCTCCGACCCTGCAAACTGCCTGGCCCGTGCCTACGATATGGTATTGAACGGCTGGGAAATCGGCGGTGGCTCTATCCGTATCCACCGTGCAGACGTACAAGAGAAAGTGTTTGCCGCGCTGAAAATCAGCCCTGAAGAGCAACAAGAGAAATTCGGCTTCCTCTTGGACAACCTGAAATTCGGTGCGCCTCCTCACGGCGGCCTTGCATTCGGCCTCGACCGTCTGGTAACGCTGATGACCGGTGCCGAATCCATCCGCGATGTGATTGCCTTCCCGAAAACACAACGTGCACAATGTCTGCTGACCAATGCACCTAATGTGGTCGACGACAAACAACTTCGCGAATTGAGCCTGCGCCTGCGTCAGAAAGCAGTTGAAACGAAAGAAGCATAATTTATCGGCTTAACCTTTAAAATATCAAGGCCGTCTGAAATTTTTGAAATTTCTTTCAAACTTTTCAGACGGCCTTTCTGTATTTTAGTCGTTTATATATAATCAACTCATAAACTGTTTTATTTTAAACGTTCACTTTAATGACGTTAGAGTATAAAAAACAACCGTTTGTAAGAAAAACAAACAAATAAGCTCCACAAGCACTATCATGACTGTTACAACAATAAAGGAACCAAACAATGTTTCTGATACTGACGGGGCTGATACTGACTTTTTTTATTTTGTTGTTTATTATTACTTCAATTATTCACAAAAAACAGTTTGCCTATAACACACACCAAGACTATAACTATCCCTCCCTCCCCTCTACCGCGCATACTACCCTCAAAGGCGGCAGCCTGACTTTGCCCGCCACTATCAGTGGGCAAGATACCGTCATTGCCAAAATCCGCATCAAGTCCAACTGGATGGGACTGTTGTTCTTGCCTTTTGTCGAAACCATTTCATCCAAAGGCAAATGGAAGCAATATTTCGAATACGGCGCAAAAGGCGTGCGCTATATCAATCTGAGCGACACCTTCTCCGACAGCGACAAAACTGTCCGCTTGGAAGGCAAATACCTGTCCTTGCCCGACCAAGAAATCGAACTCTCTGTTTATCCACGTGAAAACCTAGACGGCAAAAAAATCCTTGTCCTCGCGCCTCATGCTGACGATGCCGAACTCAGCGCATACGGTTTGTACGAAAAACACGCGGCCAATTCAATGATCTGCACTTTAACCGCCAGCGAAGGCGGCAGCTTTCACTATGGCAATCTTTACAGCACATGCGACTGCGATACTCAGGCACAATATCTGCAAAAAGGCCGGATGCGCGTTTGGAACAGCCTGACCGTTCCCCTTTTGGCCGGCGTGCCGTCTGAAAACATCCTGCAACTGGGCTACTTCGACAGCACATTGACCGCCATGCGCCAAAATCCGGAAAAAGAGATTAAATCGACCAAAATCGATACAGCCGATGTCGATATTTTTCGCCGTGCCAATACCTCCTCATTGGCGAAGCACCTCAAACCCGGCTCGACTTGGACCAGCTTAGTGGATAACCTTGGCTATCTGATAGAAACGTTCCAGCCGGATATTATCGTATCGCCGTCCCCCAATATTGATGCGCATCCCGACCACCAACATACTGCGCTGGCCGCCATCGAAGCCCTACGCAAAATCGATTACCGCCGTGGCAATCTGTTTTTACACACCATACATTATCTGAGCGACGACTTCCCTATCGGCAAAGTAGGTTCCTCCCTCAGCCTGCCGCCATCCTCCGAGCAACCGTTTTACTTCCAAAGCATCTATTCCCATCCTTTGGATAAAGAAGAGCAAAACCGCAAACTCCTCGCCCTTGACGCCATGAACGACATCCGCCCTAATTCAGACGGCTATATGCGTTGGAGCACCATGATATTCAAAGGCCTAAACAAACTGCGACACCACGTCCTCCATCTCGACAAAGACTTGGTCAACCGCTTTGTCCGTAGCAACGAATTCTTCTATACCGTCCTCATCAGCGACTTGTACCAAGAAGATACGCTGAAACAAATCACTTATCAGGGCAAAGCCCAATAAACCAAAAGGCCGTCTGAAAAGATGTTTCAGACGGCCTTTATCACACCAAATCAAAACAATAAAATCACTGCATTACAAACGAAAAACACCAAGCCCAAATCCAAACGCGGCAACCCAAGTTATAATAAAACCCTTCCCATACGCCCCACATCATCATGCCGATTTACTTCATCGCCGATTTGCACCTGAGCGAATCCCATCCTCAGCTGACCGCACTCTTCCAAAAATTTATGCAAGAAAAAGCCGTCCACGCCCAAGCCGTATACATTCTTGGCGACCTTTTCGATTTTTGGATCGGCGATGACGAAAACAGCCCTTTGGTTCAAACCATCAAACAAACTATCCGCGGCCTGACCGAGCGCGGCATCGCCTGCTATTTTATCCATGGCAACCGCGACTTCCTCATCGGCAAAACCTTCGCCCGCGATACCGGCATGACCTTACTGCCCGAGTACGCTGTGATCGACCTGTTCGGCACACCCACCCTACTCTGTCACGGCGACACCCTTTGCACCGACGACCATTCTTATCAAAAATTCCGCCGTACCGTCCATCAAAAATGGCTGCAACGCCTGTTCCTGCTTTTGCCGCTCACACTCCGGCTAAACATCGCCACCAAAATCCGCAAGCAGAGTAAACAGGACAAACAACACAAAACCGCCGACATCATGGACGTCAATCCGGCCTTTACCCACGAAACCGTCCAACGCTTCCACACGCCCCTGCTCATCCACGGCCATACCCACCGCGAAAACATCCACCGCAACGCCGATTACACCCGTATCGTACTCGGCGACTGGCGCGACAATTACGCCTCCATTCTCGAAGTCGATGCCGAAGGTTACCGTTTTATCGCCTTATAAAACATCAGGCCGTCTGAAACCGGTTTCCCGATTGTTCAGACGGCCTGACTGACAAACATCCTCAAACCGTTTACGCAAACCAACCGCGTATCCGTTCCAAACCACCAAAGCGCACACACGCATCCGCATTCGCTTCAGTTTTCGGTTTCGCCCGATAAGCAATGCCGAATCCCGCCTCTCGTATCATCGGAATATCGTTCGCACCATCACCCATCGCCACCACCTGCCACGGAGCCAAACCCAGACGTTCACGGTATTCACGCAACAAATCCGTCTTAGCCTGCGCATCGATAATCCGCCCTTTCAGACGGCCTGTCAGCTTGCCGTTTTCCACTTCCAACACATTCGCAAAATAGAAATCCAAGCCCAAACGCCGTTGTAGGCGTTCCGTAAAGAACGTAAATCCGCCCGACACCAGCATAAACTTCACATCATTCCGTTTACACTCTTCCAACAAAAATTCCGCGCCCGGCGACAGCTGCAACACATTCTCGTACACTTCTTCCAACACGCACTCGTCCAAACCGGCCAGCAAAGCCACACGCTTGCGCAAAGACTGCTCAAAGTCCAGCTCGCCGCGCATCGACTGCTCCGTAATCGCTGCCACCTCATCCTTCAGTCCAACACCGGCCGCAATCTCATCCACACACTCAATCGTAATCAGCGTCGAATCCATATCGCTAATAATCAGTCCCAAATCAGCAAAAGCCACATCCGGCAACACCGCACCATCTATCTGCTGCGCAATCAACGCAGCCCGCATCTCGTCCGTCAATTCAAAATCATCATCAACCGGCAGACGCAATACCGACTTTCCTAATGGTGCAGACACCAAACCGCCAAACGCCGACCAGTCGCACGCGCCCAAATCCCCATGTTGCAACACCAAAACTTTCTTCATCTCATTCTCCTCATGCCCCAAAACCTTTGCAAACATATCGGGTACACATTCAGCCTAAAACCCCGAAACCGTATTTTTGCAAAAGCCTTAAAAAACCAAAACAGCATTATAGCCGAACAACCCCGGCAATTTTCAGACGGCCTGTAAACAATTCAGCAGAGCTACCAATACCAATCCCTGCATCAACTAACCAAGCAATTACTCAAAAATTTGATTTTAGGCAAGCCGACTAAAAATTTTTGCCAGTAACAGGCAACTTGTGTTAATTTTTCTTACAGTTTCGATATAGTTACTTATAGCTAGTTTGGCACTACTCCTTATATCTAGCTTTCATTGCATTACCACCTCCATTCGTTGCCAACGGCTCCCCTTCCGATGGCAACCTTTTTTTGGCCCGATGATTTAACAATATCAAAATTGAATTAAATAAATGATTTAGAAATTTATATTTAAAAACAAACCCTTCCTCATCTGCGTACACATTTCATGCCTTTCAGCTATTTTATCAATCAGTTTGAAGAAAGCCTCACTTTAACTCAACTCGGTTAGTCAGGAGATTTCAGCTTTCCCCCCCGACCGACTCAATCAATATGGCCATGTACACACACATCAGAGTAATGCTCAGAGTATGGCTGCTCCCAATCACTGATGCCTGCCGTTTTAATTGTCCTTAGCCTACCCTCTATTACCATCATCTCAAGATTCAATCCCTATCTGATAGTTCACTGAATTTGAATGAAAAATTATTTAAATGTAAAAATGTGCAAAACGCTTGCTTTCAATCCTAACAAGGGATATAGTACCAAGTAACTAGTTCTTATTGATGAGAGCTACTCCTTGGATACTTGCCTCCGGTCCTCCAACCCGGGGGCATTTTTTTACATTTTTATTTTGTATTCATATGGATAGGATAAAGACGAAACACCCACCACAAATCAACAGACAAATAAAACCGCAAACTGCGTTTTCCAAACGCTCAGGCCGTCTGAAACCCGCTCTCGAATATTATTCATGCCATATTTCAGACAGCCTGTTTAACCCTCTATTGCAAAGCTTGGCACAAGCACCTCTGACCGACGGCAATTAATTACTATATAATCAAACGCATCATCATCCCTACAAAGGAGCCACACCATGACCACAAAAATTAAAATTGGTATCGTCGGTGCAACCGGTTACACAGGCGTTGAATTGTTACGCCTGCTCAGCAGCCACCCCAACGCAGAAGTCACTGCCGTCACCAGCCGAAGCGAAGCCGGTATTGCGGTTGCCGACTACTTTCCCAGCCTGCGCGGCATTTACGACCTTGCATTCCAAACGCCCGAAGATGCCGGGCTTGACCGTTGCGACCTCGTGTTCTTCGCCACACCCAACGGCGTGGCCATGAAAGAAGCACCGTCCCTTGTCGAAAAAGGCGTACGCGTGATTGACCTGTCTGCCGACTTCCGCATCCGCGACATCTCAACATGGGAACAATGGTACAAAATGACCCATGCCGCGCCGCAACTCGTTTCCCAAGCAGTGTACGGTTTGTGCGAACTTCACAAAGACGACATCGCCAAAGCCATGCTGGTGGCCAATCCGGGCTGCTACCCCACCTGCGTTTCCCTGCCCTTATTGCCACTGCTTCAGGCTGGCCGTCTGAAAGCCAATGCGCCGCTGATTGCCGACTGTAAATCCGGTGTTTCCGGTGCAGGCCGCAAAGCCAGCACCCACGCCCTATTGTGCGAAGCAGGCGACAACTTCAAAGCCTACGGCGTCGGCGGCCACCGCCATCTGCCTGAAATCCGACAAACCCTGTCCGGGCTGCAAGACCATGTTTCAGACGGCCTGATTTTCGTGCCACACCTTGTTCCAATGATACGCGGTATGCACGCCACCCTGTATCTGCACCTGCAAGAACATACCGATCCTGAAGCCTTACTGCGCGAATACTACCGCGACAGTCCTTTTGTCGATATCCTGCCTTCAGGTTCGACACCTGAAACCCGCAGCGTGCGCGGCGCCAACCTTTGTCGTATCAGCGTTCAAAAAGCGCCCGAACAAGACGATGTGTGGATTGTTCTTTCCGTCATCGACAACTTGGTCAAAGGCGCAGCCGGTCAAGCCGTGCAGAATATGAACATCATGTTCGGCCTACCCGAAACCACCGGCCTGACTAATGCACCATTGATGCCTTAAGCCATCCTTATTAAAAACACAAGGCCGTCTGAAACTTTGATCGTTCAGACGGCCTTTATCAATTCATTCACAAACATTACTCATACACCACGCCGGCAAGCATTTCTTCTTCATTCAAGTTGCCGTACTGTTGCTCCCAATCGTGGGTAGCCTCCACCATATCGCATTCTTTGGCAAAAGCCAGCAGCCTGCCGTCCATCTGATCCAGACTCAAGCTGCCCAAGCGTTCGCATTCCGAAGCCGTCAGATTACCATCCGCCTCATGCGCCTCCGAAGATCCGAAAGGCAGAGCAAAAAAACCCAGTACCAACGCCAGCAGCACCCAAAAAGTATTTTTACGCGAACGAGTCATTTCACACCTCTCATCATAATCATATAGCAGGTTTAAATCAGAAAAACTAAACCAAATAAAATTAAACTAAGAAAAATCGAATAGAAAATTAGAAATATCGATTTATCTAAGACAAAACGAATAATACTAAGAAAAAATAGAATATGCAATACTTTTTCTTAGATGAAGTAATTTTTTTCTTACAATTTTATAAAAACTAAGGTAAAATACACTCAAATCGTCCAAACCATATAAAAAACATACCTCCATAAAGGCATAAACATGGATACCTTTAAAGACCGCCTGGCTTTCTTATGGAAAGATGAAGCCCGCCAAGCTAAAATCGCCGCCGACATCGATATGACTATCGCCGGATTCAGCCGTATCTGGAACGAAGGCGGCCTGCCGAAATCGGAAACGCTAAAAAAAATCAAACAACTTAAAGGCTGCAGCATAGACTGGCTTTTGACAGGCGAAGGTTCCCCCTTTCCCGATTCCGAAGCCCCAAAAGCCACGGCAACCGACACACTGGGTAATCCAGTCGATATAGACGAATTTGTCTTCGTACCGCGTTACGACATCCAAGCCGCGGCCGGACACGGCCAGCTCGTAGGCGATGAGCAACCCATGTTCGCCATGGCGTTCCGACGCTATTGGATTGAAAATTATGTGACACGAGACATCAAAAACCTTTCCGTTATCTCAGTCAAAGGCGACTCGATGGAAGGCGTGCTGAATGATGGCGATACCATCCTCATCAACCACGGCCAAACCACGCCGCGCGACGGCCTCTATGTTTTGCGCCTCAACGAAAACCTTTTGGTCAAACGCCTGCAACTGATACCCGGCGGCATCGTCAACGTCATTTCTGCCAACGAGGCCTACCCTACTTTTGAAATCGACTTGAAGAACCCAACCGACGATGTTGCCATCATCGGCCGTGTAGAATGGTTTGGCAGAAGCATCTAAATCTGACATACTGGTGCTTGAAATTTCTGCCATGCCCTCCATGTAAGCTGGCAGACCCTGTCTGCACAAACTTGCCTTGACTAACGGTTTGCGCGACAATAGTAAAAATATTCATATAAAAGGAATCACATCATGTCAGACGAAAGCCCTATTATCTTTACTGACAGCTGCTGCACCAAAGTTGCCGACCTGATCGCCGAAGAGAACAATCCCGATTTGAAATTGCGCGTATTCGTCAACGGCGGCGGTTGCTCCGGCTTCCAATATGGTTTTACCTTTGATGAAATCAAAAACGACGACGATTTTGAAATCCAGAAAAACGGCCTGACGTTCTTGGTCGACCCGATGAGCTACCAATATCTGGTTGGTGCGGAAATCGACTACACCGAAAGCCTGCAAGGCTCTCAATTCGTCATCCGCAATCCGAATGCCGAAACGACTTGCGGTTGCGGCTCGTCCTTCTCCGTATAAACAATCCGTTTCTTCATAAAAAACAGGCCGTCTGTATCTTCAGACGGCCTTTTGTGTGAATTTATTTTAAACAATATTGGATTTATCTTATAATAATAATATCGGGCGTGAATATTTACTCTACAATAGACATAACATTGGACATGCATATTGCCATATAAATAAAAAATCATTGTCCAGCCGATTAACGACACAAAGGCAAACCGTACTTGGTCTGCCTGAGACTGCAGCCTCTGTTCCGGCTCGTACCGCAAGCCAAAACAGCTCAAACACAATAACAAAACCTTAGGCTAAACCCATTTGGTTGACGCAGTCGAAATATTCATGGGATATCAATGAGCAAACAAGAAAAATTTTTCGACGTATACGTTTCCTATCCTCCGAACACGGATAGGGAGCGCATCCATGCCTGCCTGTATGACAACCTGCCTGAAAACGAAGTCGAGAGCCTGATTCAAGCCTTGGCCGAGCGTCCGCAAGCCATTGTGGCCGAAAAATGTACCCAAGACGAGCGCGAAAATGCGCAGCATTACTTCAGCTATTTGGGTTTGGACGTGATCGTCCGTCAGTCTATGGAATTGGAAGCGGTCGAAGAAGAACCCGTGTTGGCAGTCAACACTCCCGACCCTATCCAATGCCCCGTCTGCATGACGATTATTGACGAATTAGATGCACAGGAATGTAAAACCTGCCACTTTGATTTGACAGAAAAAAATGAGCTGGCCATCCAGCGCAAGCGCATTGAATGGCAGGAAAAAATCTCTTTCGAGCATAAAAAACAAACCGAAATTGCCCACAAGCTCAAATATGAACGCGAGCAGGAAGAGAAAAAACTGCGCAAAAAAATCCGTGCCGAATTAGAATCCCAACTACGCGAAGAGTTAGGCCAAAATCCAGAGCTGGCCGCGCTGGCAGCGAGTAAGAAAACACGGTTTCTACTTACGGTTGTCGTCGTATTCGCCGTTTTAAGCCTGCTTGCACTCGGCTATATCGCTGCAAAATTCTTCTAAACTGATTTCAAAACTTAAGGCCGTCTGAAAAAA
>NZ_CATNVN010000033.1:0-15879 GCF_951230505.1 uncultured Neisseria sp. | reverse complement strand
CGAATATCTACTGAACAGTTAGGCATTAATCAAGAGTTTTAACGGTTTTATAAACAGGCCGTCTGAAAAAATTTTCAGACGGCCTGAATTTTTGATAAAAGGACTGGTCGTACAGATGCTTACAATACAAATCAAAATCTTCTGTAAAATCTGTGTAGCAACATGTAATTTGTGTTAAACTCCGTTCCAGCAATGATTTGTTTTATATGTGTTAATCATTTATTTGTGAAAGGTTCACAAAGATTAACATATTGCTTGACGTTAACAAACTTCTTGATTATATTAATTTACCTTGCGTTTTGGGGTGCGAAGTACAATGAATCAGATAGTCCCATTGCAAGTGATTGTATTGTTAATAATTTCAGTTGTTTGTGCGTTATTTTCCGGATTGCCCGGCTTCCTCTCTGCTTTGGCGGGAGGATTTTCGTATATTTTGCCTACCCTAGTTGCAGTTTTACTTTTAAAGTTTTCCCGACGAAATCCCGATCTGCAAAGTTCGATGTTTATTGGCGGAGAGGTTTTAAAAGTAGTGCTGTCGCTGGTATCTATGTCGGTCGTTTTTGCGATATGGCATCGATCACTGGTATTTTACCCATTTTTATTGGCGTTTCTTGGCGTCAGTCATTTGGTTTTTTTAGTATTGTTGAGAGTGAAACACTATGGCAGGTGAAACTATGACCGCTGCCGACTACATCAAGCACCACTTGCAAAGCTTGACCAGTATGTCGGATGTTACTCAGGGTCAAGGACTGAAAAACATTGCTGATTTTTCGTTCATTAACCTTGATGCAATCTTTTTTGCCGTTCTGTTGGGCGTAATCGGCAGCTTCCTTTTGTGGCGTGGGGCCAAAAAAGCAACTGCTGGCGTACCCGGTCGTTTTCAGGCGGCTGTTGAAATTCTGTTCGAATTCGTGGATAACATGTGTAAGAGCATTATCCATAACGAACAATCGCGTAAAGCTGTTGCACCTTTGGGCTTGACCTTGTTTGTCTGGATTTTCCTGATGAACGCCATGGATATGTTGCCGGTTGATTTGCTGCCGATGGTATGGCAAGGCATTACTGGTAACCATCATGCACTGTTGCGTGTCGTACCGACTGCTGACTTGAATACTACTTTGGCTTTGGCAATTGGCGTATTGTTGGTATGTATTTATTACAATATCAAAATCAAAGGCTTTGGTGGTTGGATTCACGAATTGTTCAGCGCGCCTTTTGGTCCAATGCTTGCTCCGGCCAACTTCTTGTTGAACTTGGTAGAGTTCTTGTCCAAAACCGTATCCCACGGTATGCGGTTGTTTGGTAATATGTATGCCGGTGAGCTGGTGTTTTTGCTGATTGCTTTGTTGGGTGGTGCATGGGCATCAACCGGCAGCATCGAAACTTTGGATCCAATTTTGTTTGTGTTCCATCTGATTGCCGGTTTGGCTTGGGCGATTTTCCACATTTTGGTTATCACCTTGCAGGCATTTATTTTCATGGCGTTGGCGTTCGTATATATCGGACAGGCGCATGATGCACACTAATCAAGTAGTTTTTTTGTAGTTTGTTTTTTGTAGTTTAACCTTTACTATTTTAAGGAGTTTAAAAATGGGTTTGATTGCTATCGCATGTGGTTTGATCGTTGCCTTGGGCGCATTGGGTGCCTCTATCGGTATCGCAATGGTTGGTTCTAAATACTTGGAATCTTCTGCTCGCCAACCTGAGCTGATCGGTCCTCTGCAAACCAAACTGTTCTTGATCGCTGGTCTGATCGACGCGGCCTTCTTGATCGGTGTGGCTATTGCCCTGTTGTTCGCCTTCGTTAACCCGTTTGGTGCTGCGTAATCAAGACGGAGCGATCCGTTCAGATACAGGCTTATGGTCTGTTTGATTAACCCAGATACGAAGGTTAAGTAACGTGAATATTAATGCAACCTTATTTGCGCAAATCCTAGTTTTCTTTGGCTTGGTTTGGTTTACGATGAAATTCGTATGGCCTCCGATTGCCAAAGCATTGGATGAGCGTGCCGCAAAAATCGCCGAGGGCTTGGCTGCTGCCGAGCGCGGTAAGAGCGATTTTGAGCAGGCAGAGAAAAAAGTTGCAGAACTTATGGCCGAAGGGCGTAATCAGGTAACCGAAATGGTTGCCAACGCCGAAAAACGTGCTGCAAAAATTGTAGAAGAAGCCAAAGAGCAAGCTTCTCATGAAGCAGCACGCATTGCAGCCCAAGCAAAAGCTGATGTGGAGCAAGAAGTTAACCGTGCACGCGAAGTGTTGCGCGAACAGGTTGCTACACTGGCTGTTAAAGGTGCGGAATCTATCTTGCGTAAGGAAGTTGATGCTTCCAAACATGCAGATTTGCTCAGTACCTTAAAACAGGAGCTGTAATCTTATGGCAGAGTTCGCAACGATTGCCAGACCTTATGCGAAAGCATTGTTTAGTCTGGCTCAGGAAAAAAACCAAATCGAGTCTTGGTTGGGCGAACTGAAAGAACTCGCAGCGGTTGTTCAGGATGAGAAAGTCATTGCTTTCATCGAGCAGCCGGAAACGGGAGCTTCCGAAAAAGCAGAAACGCTTAAAGGTCTTGTCGGTATCAAAAATGTCGAATTGGCAAATTTTATTACCGTTTTGGCCGAGCAAAAGCGTTTGCTGGTATTGCCGGAAATTTATGCCCAATATCAAGATTTGACCTTGATACACAACAATACGAAATCGGCCGTAATTTACAGCGCGTATGAGCTCAGTTCTCAGCAGCTGGCCGATGTTACCGATATCCTGACAAAACGCTTCAACAGCAAATTGGATGTGGTAACTAAAGTTGCCCCTGAATTAATCGGCGGCATTAAAGTAGAAGTGGGTGATCAGGTCTTGGATTTGTCCGTACAAGGCAAACTGAATGCTTTGTATGCGACTATGACAAATTAGGAGAGTTTTCATGCAGCTTAATCCTGCTGAAATTAGCGATTTGATTAAAGCCAAAATCGAAAATCTGTCCGTCAATGCAGAAGTGCGTACCCGTGGTACCGTTGTTTCTGTTACAGACGGCATTGTGCGCATTCATGGCTTGTCAGACGCGATGCAAGGTGAGATGCTCGAATTCCCCGGTAACACTTTCGGTCTGGCCATGAACTTGGAGCGAGACTCCGTCGGTGCCGTAGTGTTGGGTGAGTACGAACACATTAAAGAAGGCGATACAGTTACCTGTACCGGCCGTATTTTGGAAGTGCCGATAGGTCGCGAACTGGTTGGCCGCGTGGTTGATGCATTGGGTCGTCCTATCGATGGTAAAGGTCCAATCAACACAACATTGACTGCTCCAATCGAGAAAATTGCACCAGGTGTGATTGCGCGTAAATCGGTTGACCAACCAATGCAAACCGGCCTGAAAGCTATTGACTCTATGGTTCCGGTTGGTCGTGGCCAACGTGAGCTGATTATTGGTGACCGTCAAACCGGTAAAACTGCCGTAGCACTGGATGCCATCGTTAACCAAAAAGGTACAGGCGTTATCTGTATCTATGTGGCTATCGGTCAAAAAGCATCTTCTATTGCCAACGTAGTACGCAAATTGGAAGAGCATGGCGCGATGGAGCATACCATCGTGGTTGCTGCAACTGCTTCTGAAGCCGCTGCACTGCAATACATCGCTCCTTACTCCGGTTGTACCATGGGTGAATTCTTCCGTGACCGTGGTGAAGATGCGTTGATCGTATACGATGACTTGTCTAAACAAGCCGTTGCATACCGTCAAATTTCTCTGTTGTTGCGCCGTCCTCCTGGCCGTGAAGCATATCCTGGCGACGTATTCTATCTGCACTCCCGTCTGTTGGAACGTGCAGCCCGTGTCAGCGAAAACGAAGTTGAAAAACTGACTAATGGCGAAGTAAAAGGCAAAACCGGTTCTCTGACTGCGTTGCCAATTATTGAAACCCAAGCCGGTGACGTATCAGCATTCGTACCAACCAACGTAATCTCGATTACAGACGGCCAAATCTTCTTGGAGACCGACTTGTTCAACGCTGGTATTCGTCCTGCAATCAATGCCGGTATTTCCGTATCGCGCGTAGGTGGTGCAGCACAAACCAAAGTCATCAAAAAACTGGGTGGCGGTATCCGTTTGGCGTTGGCACAGTACCGTGAATTGGCAGCGTTCTCGCAATTTGCTTCCGATTTGGACGAAGCAACACGCAAACAGCTGCAACACGGTGAAGTAGTTACTGAATTGATGAAACAAAAACAATTCAGCACATTGAACACTGCCGAAATGGCATTGACTTTGTGGGCGATCAACAACGGTTCTTACGCAGATGTTCCGGTATCCAAAGCCTTGGCTTTCGAAGCAGAATTCTTGAGTTTCGTACGTACGCAACATCCTGAGGTTCTGGAAGCGATTAATGCATCAGGCGCAATGTCTGACGAAAGCGAAAAAGCATTGACCGAAGCCATGAAATCTTTCAAATCTTCTTACGCTTACCAAGCATAAGTATTGAGATGAAAGGAGTCTGAAATGGCAGTCGGAAAAGAGATTCTCACCAAAATCCGTAGTGTTCAAAATACCCAAAAGATCACTAAAGCGATGCAAATGGTGTCGACCTCTAAAATGCGGAAGACTCAAGACCGGATGCGCTTAGCGCGTCCGTACGCCGAAAAAGTGCGTACAGTGATGAGCCATCTTGCACAGACTAATGCCGATCATGGTATCAAATTGTTGGAGCCGCACCGCGAAGTGCGTCGTGCTGGTTTCATTTTGATTACCTCGGATAAAGGTTTGTGCGGTGGCTTGAACGCAAACGTACTGAAAAAGTTTTTGGCGCAAGTTCAAGAGTATCAGGAACAAGGCATCGAAGTCGAAGTCGTGTGCCTAGGTAGCAAAGGTTTGGCTGCATGCCAAAGCATCGGTTTGAATGTTATTGCCAGCGCAACCAATTTGGGCGATACCCCAAAAATGGAATTGCTGCTCGGCCCTCTGACCGAAATCTTCCAACGTTATGAGAAGCATGAATTAGACCGTATCCATATGGTTTATTCACGTTTCGTCAATACAATGCGCCAAGAGCCGCGTATGGAAGTTTTGCTGCCTATCGGTGAAAACGTTATTGACGACGGAACAGGTCATTCTTCATTTACTTGGGAATACCTCTACGAGCCGAGTCCTATCGCCGTATTGGAATATTTGGTTCGCCGCTATTTAGAGTCTGTGGTTTATCAGGCATTGAGCGACAACATGGCATCTGAACAAGCCGCGCGTATGGTAGCGATGAAAGCCGCAACCGACAACGCAGGCAATGCTATCAAAGAATTGCGCTTGGTGTACAACAAATCGCGTCAAGCCGCGATTACCACAGAATTGTCAGAAATTGTAGCAGGTGCGGCGGCAGTTTAATGCCGTCTGAAGCCTGAACAGGAAATTAGGATACGATAATGAGCCAAGGCAAAATCGTACAAGTTATTGGTGCGGTGGTTGACGTGGAATTCCCACGCGACGCTATCCCGCATGTTTACGATGCCCTAAAATTGGACGAGAACGGTCTGACTCTGGAAGTTCAACAGCTTCTGGGTGACGGCGTTGTCCGTACTATTGCAATGGGTAGTTCAGACGGCCTGAAACGCGGCATGTCTGTAAGCAATACTGGTGCGCCAATCACTGTGCCGGTAGGTAAAGGTACATTGGGTCGTATTGTCGACGTATTGGGTACGCCTGTTGATGAAGCAGGTCCGATCGATACCGACAAGAGCCGCGCCATTCACCAAACTGCTCCGAAATTCGATGAGTTGTCTTCAACTACCGAATTGTTGGAAACCGGTATTAAAGTGATCGACTTGCTGTGTCCGTTTGCTAAGGGCGGTAAAGTAGGTCTGTTCGGTGGTGCCGGTGTGGGCAAAACCGTGAACATGATGGAATTGATCAACAACATCGCCAAAGCGCACAGCGGTCTGTCCGTGTTCGCAGGTGTGGGTGAACGTACCCGTGAAGGTAACGACTTCTACCACGAGATGAAAGATTCCAACGTATTGGATAAAGTAGCCATGGTGTATGGACAAATGAACGAACCTCCGGGCAACCGTCTGCGCGTTGCTTTGACCGGTTTGACTATGGCCGAATACTTCCGTGACGAAAAAGACGAAAACGGTAAAGGTCGCGACGTATTATTCTTCGTTGACAACATCTACCGTTACACTCTGGCCGGTACCGAAGTATCTGCACTGTTGGGCCGTATGCCTTCTGCAGTGGGTTACCAACCGACATTGGCTGAAGAAATGGGTCGTTTGCAAGAGCGTATTACCTCTACCCAAACCGGTTCCATTACTTCCATCCAAGCCGTATATGTACCTGCGGATGACTTGACTGACCCGTCTCCAGCGACAACTTTCGCCCACTTGGACGCGACCGTCGTATTGAGCCGTGATATTGCATCTTTGGGTATTTACCCGGCAGTTGACCCGCTTGACTCTACTTCACGCCAATTGGATCCGATGGTATTGGGTCAAGAGCACTACGACGTAGCGCGCGGTGTACAGTCCACTCTGCAAAAATACAAAGAATTGCGCGACATTATCGCCATTCTGGGTATGGACGAATTGTCTGACGAAGACAAACTGACTGTAATGCGTGCCCGTAAAATCCAACGCTTCCTGTCTCAACCGTTCCACGTTGCAGAAGTGTTTACAGGTTCTCCAGGCAAATATGTCGCCCTGCGCGATACCATTGCCGGCTTTAAAGCCATCTTGAACGGCGAATACGACCATCTGCCTGAACAAGCGTTCTACATGGTAGGCGGCATCGAAGAAGCAGTTGAGAAAGCGAAAACCTTAAACTAAGGAGGTCGGCATGAGCGTCATGCAAGTTGAAGTGGTCAGTAGCGAGCAAAATATCTATTCGGGCGAAGCCAGCTTTGTGGTGGTTCCGACCGTTCAGGGTGAGCTTGGTATTTATCCACGACACGAGCCGATTATGAGTTTGGTACGCCCCGGCGCATTGCGTTTGACTGTTCCGGGTGAAGCTGAAGAAGTACTGGTTGCTGTTTCCGGCGGTGTTTTAGAAGTACAGCCTGACAAGATTACCGTATTGGCAGACGTTGCCGTCCGCAGTACAGAAATGGATCAGGCGCGTGCTGAAGCAGCTAAAAAAGCAGCCGAGGCAGGTGTTTCTGCAGCCAAAGATGATAAATCTCTGGCCGAAGCGCACAAAGCATTGGCAGCAGCCATTGCCCAGCTGAAAACTTTGGACTACCTTCGTTCGCAAAAAAACAAGTAATGTGGGTTCATCGAGAAAAAGCACAACGAAATGTTGTGCTTTTTTATTTGCCTGAAGATAAGCAGCTTGGTATTGGAATGTCGATAGATGAGTAGATGGCAAGTTTGAAATCGGAACGGTAGAACTAGCTTTTATGATTAAATTGTTGATGGATCATTATTGAAGCAGTTAGCCTTGTGATTCACATTTAAAATAGTCCACCCAATCTTTTTTATCCTCAAAAAATAGATTGGATGATTCCTAATTTATTGCAACCGCAATAGTATTGAATTTATCAGTATTGAAAATATTAAAGTTTTTCTGAGTCGCATACAAAAAAGGCCGTCTGAAAAGTTTCAGACGGCCTTTACACCATTATGATTGTATCTGTTTATGATTGGTCGATGGTTTTATCCAGTCCTTGGGTCAGACCGTTGATGTCGCCACCATTCAGTCCTAACTCTTTCAAGAGACCGTCGACCAACGGGGCTTGGCTGCGGTAGCGCAGGGCGCTGTTGACCATTTGGTCTGCAAGGCTGGCTTGTGTGGTTTGGCCGTCTGAAACACCTTCCGTACCGTTTGCACCACTGGCAAAGCCACCCAGACCATTGACCTGCAAAATCTTGATGTCTTCGATTTTTTCCATTGGGCGGACGGATTCGCGGATGATGTCCGGCAGGTGTTTTAAGAGGGCAAGGCGGACTTGCATTTCAACCTGTTCAACGCTCAGGACGTTGGCAGCTTCGTTCACAGCGCGGGTACCTTCAGCGTCAACCTTGTATTGTTGCTCTTGCGCTTGCGCCAACAGAATCTTGGCATCGGCTTCACCTTTGGCTTGAAGGCGTTGTTTCTCGGCTTCGGCTTCGGCGGCGATACGCACGGCTTCAGCGCGGTCTTGTGCAGCTTGTTTTTCAGCTTCAGCGGCAACAGTGAGCGAAATCGCATCTTTTTGCGCAGCTTCTTCTGCGGCAATCAACTCAACTGCTTTGGCACGCTCGGCGCGTTCGGTTTCGCGTACGGTAATCACGCTTTCTTCTTCACGAACAGCGGCGGCACGGGCTTTGTCGGCTTCGGCTTTTGCTTCGGATTCGGCACGCGATTTTTCAGCAACGGCGATGGCGCGGTCTTGCTCGGCCAATTCGATGGCTTTGCGACGTTCAACCTCTGCCTGTTCAACGGCTTGGGCTTTTCTAATGTCTTCGTTTTTAATGTCGCGTTCGGCGGCAATACGTTTCAAATCCACTTCGCGTTCAGCGGCAATTTTGGCTTCTTCCGCTTCACGTTTTTTCTGAGATTCTTGTTCGGCAATGCTGGCCTCTTGTTCGGCGCGGCGGACGGCAATTTCACGCTCTTGTTCGAGTTTGGCGTATTCTTCTTCGCGTGAGATTTTCAGGCGTTGTTGTTCGGCTTCGAGGTTTTTGGTTTTAATTGCCAAGTCGGTGTCTTGTTCGATTTCGTTACGTTTTTTGCGGCGGCCTTCAATGGTTTCGGTCAGTTTGGTCAAACCTTCCGCGTCAAAGGCGTTTTGCGGGTTAAAGAACTCAAAGCTGGTTTGGTCGAGGCCGGTCAGGGAAACGGTTTCGAGTTCGAGACCGTTTTTAAACAAGTCTTCGCTCACGACTTGTTGTACTTTCTGAACGAAATCAACACGTTTCTCATGCAATTCTTCCATTGCCATTTCAGCGGCAACGGCGCGCAGGGCGTCAACGAATTTACCTTCGACGAGGTCTTTCAGCTCATCGGGAGACATGGTTTTCATACCCAGCGTTTGTGCGGCGGTCGCAATGCTCTCGGCGCTGGGTTTAACGCGGACGTAAAATTCAGCCATTACGTCAACGCGCATACGGTCGCGGGTAATCAGCGCTTGTTGGGCAGCGCGGCGCACTTCAAGGCGCAGTGTATTCATGTTGACGGGGATGATTTCGTGCAATACGGGCAGCACCATCGCACCGCCGTTCATGATGACTTTTTCACCACCAAAACCGGTGCGGACAAATGAAACTTCTTTGCTGGCACGGCGATACAGACGGGTCAGGATGAGGCCGAGTACAAACAGCGCGACGAGTATGACGCCGGCGATAGTGCCGATGGAGACCAAATTCATGGTTTTTCCTTTCTTCTTGTTAATATGCCTTTGGGGCGGTGGATTCAGAAGGCTTTGAGGGAAGGAGGCCGTCTGAAAGGGTTAAAAATATGGGTTGAAATAATAGGGTGGTTGTTTTTTCTAATTGTTATTTCAAATTTCTAGATGGTGAGGATAGGGCGGTGAAGTATCTATTTTTACCGTATCGATAAATCAGTGGTTTCAGACGGCCTTAATCAACCAAGCTGCCGCTCGGATTCAAAATTGCTTTAAATGTATTTCCATCCAACGACACCAGCAATACTGCATCACCTTGTTTCAATACATCTTCAGAGTCAGGCTCTACCATCACATAATGCTGTTGGCCGTAAGTATCTTTCACGCGCACCTGCGCCGCATTGCCTACCCGAGCTTCGCCCAACACCACCGTGCCGACGCGGCCGATTAAACTTTCCTGCGAAACGGCAGTGGTTTCATCTTTCGGCATAATTTTGTACAAACCGCTAGCTGTTATCCGCACTAAGGGCAGGGAAAGAAACCAAACGATGACTGCTGCCAGCGTGCCATTCAGATAACTGCCGAATACAGTGGCAAAGGCCGTCTGAAACAGATAGCCCGTCAGTCCGTATACGGCAAGGAACACCACCATCAACATCAATACCGGGATACGTCCGACATACAGCCAGCTCAGGAAACGCACGAATATGCCTGCGTCCGCCACATCCAATCCGACCTCGGCGTGCGCAGTTTCGGTCAGGCTGTCGGGCAACAGGTTGTCCAACCAGTCGCTAATACCGCCTGCCAGCATGGAAATGACTTCAAACACACCGAGCAAAACCATCAGCGCAATGGCAATGCCGAAGATTTCAGTTTCGGGGGCGTTGATTAGATTCCACATATTGCATTTCCTTATTCTTTTTAATTTTCAGACGGCATATATTTTATTTTAAAGTTAAGCCGATTGGATATGGGTATTTTTATTAATTTGTCGTAACTGACAGGATTTTTCCCAATCCGTCATCTTTTTGTTATTGAGGTGTGTATGGTTTTCTTTTTTCAGACGGCCCCGTGAAGATAGAAGCCGTCTGAAACCGCGATTTTCTCAATATGGCTTATGATTTCGCTTTCAATGCCGCCAATCTTTCGGCAATGCGGTTGTTACGGCTTAAGTCTTCCAGTTCTTTCAGCTTTGCCAACTGCGCCGCATCAGTGCTGCTGTGTACCGAGTTTTGGCGACCCATCACACGGTCGAAGGCATTGCCGCTTTTTTCGGCATCACGGGCAATGCGGTTGAGGTCGCTGCCGTTGCCACTGGCTGTTTTGCCTGTGCCCATGCTTTGCTGTGCGGCACGCCAGTCTTGCAACTGCTGCTGCATCTCGCGCTTTTTCGCCTGCAGGGCGGCGATAAAGCCTTCGAGCTCTTTTTCTTGTGCGGCACAATCGGCAATGGTGTTTTCCAAGATGGGCAGACGCGCTTCGATGTCCATCTGCTCGGCGATACCTGCTTCGGCAAGATCATCGCGACCGGCATCTACGGCGGCTTGCAGATTGGCATCGATGGTTTCATGGCGGTTACTTTCATCGGCCATTTTCTTGGCGGCAAGATGTTTCTGCGCCAACACTTTGCCCAACTCAGCACGCACTTCATCTACTGCACGCTCGATTTCGCGGATGCTTTCGTTCATAACCGCTTCAGGCGCAAGGTTTTCCGCCGCATCAATCAGGGCATGAAAACCGCCGCTTACCAGACGGCCTACTCGGCGGGATAGGGTTTCGCTCATTTAGATTTTCCTTTCTTTATGAAATCATGAGAAATTTTGTGTTTAGCCGGCATCCGATTGTACCAACCAGTCGTAACATTGCTCCCATGACAATGTTTCGTTTTCGTCTTCTTTGCCTTCCAGCAGGGCTTGTTCTAAAGCTCGTCTGAATGTGGCGCGGGTATCCGGGTGGGTAAACCAAGCCGACAGTTGGGCGTCGAATTGCTTTCTATTCGGACAATGCTCGGGCAGATAGCAGACTTTGTACCAATCCGGCTTGTCGCTTCCATACGGAATTTCTAAGTACAAGTCGATAAATTCGCGTAAAGCTGCCGTTTTATCCGCTTGTTCCGTCCATACTGCCAGCAGTTCGTCGACAACATCCAATCCGGAAAATTGAAACATATTCAGCCAAACGACTAAGCAGCCTTCATAGCGTGGCGCGGTCAGTTGCGAGTCAAACCAAGCGGCGGCGAAACGTTTTAACCAATCGATTTCTTCTTTTGTCCAGCATTCGGGCAAATCGCAACGCAACTTATCGAGCAACGTTTCATCAAGCGATCGGACATCTTCCTCGTTGACCAAAGCCTGCAAAATACGCGGCAGAAAATGTTTCATGTCTAAAGCCGTCGCAGCTCCTTTGTCCAAAGGCACGCTGCCCAAATACGCCTGCAACATATCGGTAGGAATTTCGCGTAACGGATATTCCAACAACGTCTGTTGGAAATCCTCGGGAGAACAGCTATTGCAAGTGCAGATATTCAGCGGGAAGCGCACGCTGTAAGGTGCAAATAATTCGTATGCTTCTGCTATCCATTTTTCCATCTTGTCGCTTCTGTCTTCGATGTTGAGCATTGGTATTTAGGAATGGGGGAAGGGGCGTTGTTCAGACGGCCTTAAACTTCATTTGCCTGTTGTACAATCTTTGCCAGTTTCAAAGTGTTTTCAAGCTGTTGCAACACGGTATCGTCGTATGCCGCGCCTTTGCCGGTTATGGCGAGCTGCAAGATGCTGTCGGTGAGGCGGACGATGCGCCACATCAGTTCGCGCTCGTATTTTTTCAAATCGTCGAGATCAGCTTCTTCGGGCAGGTCGGCGGCGAGTGTTGCGCCCAAGTCGGGCAGCTGCTCAAACAACCTCGCCACGATATGCGAATGCACTCCGGCCTGTTTTTCAGCGTGCAAGATTTCGTGTTTTGCTGCTTGGAAAAACTGCTCCTGCGCCGTCAGTGCGGAGCTGTAATCGCGTGTCTGCGTATGCGCCAAGCGCGCCAGCTTGAGCAATTCGCGGATTTTTTCAGACGGCGTATTCGCTCCTTCAATTTTTAGTTCGGCAATAAAATCAGCATCTTCCTGAGTGATGCGCACACTAATTGGGATACGGTTCGTTGCATTCATATTCGTTTGATTTGTTTTGTATTCATTTGAATACAAATATACAAGATGGGATTCTGCGGCGCAATACTTAAAACCGTATATTTATGTAAACATCAGGCCGTCTGAAACCTTATTTTCGGTTTTCAGACGGCCTTTTCCTTTATAATCCGTAAATTATTTTCATACACACAGCAGGTTCTCTATGTCCAATAAACCCACACTCCTTCTCGTTGACGGCTCTTCTTATCTTTACCGCGCCTATCATGCCATGGGGCAGAATTTGTCTGCGCCCGACGGTGCGCCGACTGGGGCGATGTATGGCGTGTTGAACATGCTGCGCCGGCTGCGGGCGGATTATGTGCACGATTATTGCGCGGTGGTGTTTGATGCGAAGGGTAAGAATTTCCGCCACGAGATGTTCCCCGACTATAAGGCGACGCGCCCGCCGATGCCGGACGATTTGCGCCCGCAGGCGGAAGCCTTACCGGATTTGGTGCGGCTGATGGGCTGGCCGGTGCTGGTAATTCCGCAAGTCGAAGCGGACGACGTTATCGGCACGCTGGCGGCGATGGCAGGCGAAGCGGGTTGGAATGTGGTGGTATCCACCGGCGATAAGGATATGGCGCAACTGGTGAACGAACATGTAACGCTGGTGAACACGATGAGCGGCGAAACGCTGGACATTGAAGGCGTAAAGGAGAAATTCGGCGTGCGCCCCGACCAAATCCGCGATTATCTCGCGCTGATGGGCGACAAGGTGGACAACGTGCCGGGCGTGGAAAAATGCGGCCCAAAAACCGCGGTGAAGTGGCTGGAAGCCTACGGCTCGCTGGCTGGAGTGATGGAGCACGCTGGCGAAGTCAAAGGCAAGGTCGGCGAAAACCTGCAAGCCGCTTTGGAACAACTGCCGCTGTCGTATGATTTGGTAACGATTAAAACCGATGTGGACTTGCACACAGAGCTTTCAGACGGCCTCGAAAGTCTGCGCCGTACTACGCCTAAATGGGCGCAACTGGTTGTCGATTTCAAACGCTGGGGCTTCCGCACTTGGCTGAAAGAGGCGGAAAGCCGTATGCACGAAGCGCAAAATACTGATTTGTTCGGCAGCGAGCATATCGGCGAACAAGCTGCATTGGCGATGGAAACACAGCCTGAAAAACAACCCGAACTTGCCCCAGCCCCTGAAAAACTGGATTATCAAGCCGTTACCACCGAAGCGCAGTTTGCTGCCTTGTTGAACAAACTGGCTCAGGCGGACAAAATCGGCATCGATACGGAAACCACGTCATTAGACGCGATGAACGCCGCGCTGGTTGGCATCAGCATCGCGTTCCAAGCAGGCGAAGCGGTTTACATCCCCGTAGGACACAGCCTGACTGCCGCACCCGAACAGCTCGATTTACAAGACGTATTAGGCCGTCTGAAACCGCATTTGGAAAATCCCGCCCTGAAAAAAATCGGGCAAAACCTCAAATACGACCAACATGTTTTCGCCAACTATGACATCGCCCTGAACGGCATTGCCGGCGATTCCATGCTCGCTTCCTATATCATCGAGAGCCATCTCGGACATGGCTTGGACGAGTTGTCCGAACGCTGGCTCGGCTTGGAAACCATTACCTACGAATCGCTGTGCGGCAAAGGCGCGAAGCAAATCAGTTTTGCCGATGTCGCCATCGGGCAGGCGACCGAATACGCCGCCCAAGATGCTGATTTCGCCCTGCGCCTCGAAGCGCACCTGCGTGCGCAAATGGACGCCAAACAGCTTGAAATGTATGAAAAAATGGAGCTGCCCGTCGCGCAGGTATTGTTTGAAATGGAACGCAACGGCGTACAAATCGACCGCGCCGAACTCGCCCGCCAAAGCGCAGAACTCGGCGCCGAGCTGATGAAGCTCGAACAAGAAGCCTACGCTGCCGCAGGTCAGCCGTTCAACCTCAACTCACCCAAACAGCTGCAAGAAATCCTGTTCGACAAAATGCGCATCCCCACCAAAGGCCTGAAAAAAACCGCCAAAGGCGGCATTTCCACCAACGAAGCCGTGCTCGAACAGCTCGCGCCCGACTATCCCTTGCCCAAAATCATCCTGCAAAACCGCAGCCTGGCGAAACTCAAATCCACCTATACCGACAAACTGCCCGAAATGATTTCCCCCAAAGACGGCCGCGTGCATACCACTTACGCCCAAGCCGTCGCCATTACCGGCCGCCTCGCCAGCAACAACCCCAACCTGCAAAACATCCCCATCCGCACCGCCGAAGGCCGCCGCGTGCGCCGCGCCTTCACCGCACCGCAAGGCAGCGTCATCGTTTCCGCCGACTATTCCCAAATCGAGCTGCGCATCATGGCGCACCTCTCCGGCGACAAAACCCTCATCGCCGCGTTCCAAAACGGCGAAGACGTACACCGCCGCACCGCCGCCGAAGTATTCGGCACTGCCCCCGAAAACGTCTCGTCCGAACAACGCCGCTACGCCAAAACCATCAACTTCGGCCTGATTTACGGCATGGGCCAATACGGCCTTGCCAAATCATTGAGCATCGACAACATCTCCGCCAAAAACTTTATCGACCGCTACTTCGCCCGCTATCCCGGCGTCGCCGAATACATGCAGCGCACCAAAGAACAAGCCGCCGCACAAGGCTTTGTCGAAACCCTGTTCGGCCGCCGCCTCTACCTGCCCGACATCCACAACAAAAACGCCAACGCCCGCGCCGGAGCCGAACGCGCCGCCATCAACGCCCCCATGCAGGGCACCGCGTCCGACCTCATCAAACGTGCTATGATAGACGTGTCCCGCTGGTTGGATTTAGACGGCCTGAAAACCAAATTGATTATGCAGGTGCATGACGAACTGGTGCTGGAAGTCCCCGAAGCCGAACTGGATTTAGTGAAAGAAAAACTGCCGCAGATTATGGCGAAAGTGGATGAAGGAATGTTGAAAGTGCCGCTGGTGGCGGAGGTGGGTGTGGGGATGAATTGGGAAGAGGCGCATTGAGAGCCCATAAATAAAGTATCTCTATGCTATTCCTAAGATGGTTTCAAGTCTTAAAAGGAGACTAATAAATGAAGGTATTGGTATATAAACGTACTCATACAGGGGATCCTAGTGAAAATGGAGTATTTGGGGAGAGTGATTGTATGGGGGCTATAAGAAACTGGCACTATGATGCTGTTATCGGTATAGGATCTATACATCCTTGGAAAGGAGATAAAGGAATTTCGGGTAAGGTAACTTGGATTGGTATAAATCCGATCAGAATTGGAAAAAATGGGCGTGGAGACACACTCAAGTTCAAACAATTTGTCCTTTTAGATGAGGATGGTCCTGATTTTAAAGAGTTAGCTCCAAATCTTGCAAATCGTTTTTATATTAGAAATGCCCGTTTTACCCTTAATAGTTATTCAGATGTTGAGAAAAAGGAAGTTGAGAGAGTAATTA